>JAYVVY010000016.1:0-6692 GCA_043786575.1 Ilumatobacteraceae bacterium | reverse complement strand
GCGCCCCGGTGAGGCCGAGCAGCGTGAACTCAGGGTCCAGCCGGTACTCGGCCATTGCCTGGTCAAACGCCGGCTGGGCCGTCTCGATGGTGCGCTGCGCGGCTGGCCGCATGAACAGCAGCTCCAGGACCCGGTGGACCATGCTGCCCTTGGTGGCGTGAATGCTGGGCGGCTCTGGCAATTTCTCGATGCTGGCGAAGCGAAATGCCATGGGGCACGACAAGAACGCCTCAACTCGGCTGGGCGAAAGGCTTGTGGGCACCGGGTACATGCCGTCATCGTAGAGAAGGGGTGCGCGCAAGTAGGACGATTCAGCCGGTTAACGCGAAAGCTCGGTAGCAATCAGCTCCGCGATCTCGGCGGGGTGGGTCATCGGGCCGAAATGATCGAGGTCGTCGCGCTGCACGAACCGGCCATTGGGCAGTCGTTCGGTAACGGGCTGCGCCACCATCGAAGCCTGCATCGCCTGCAGCACCCCGGCGATTACCAGCACCTCGGTCTCGATCGTGGGGAGGTGTTCCCAGGTGCCGTGCGAGCCGCCGGTAGCGAACGTGCCGGCCTCGGTGCCGGGCAGGCACTTCAGGTGTACCTCGCCGTTCGCGCTCTCCGCGAAGCCGTATCGCACGTAGGCGTCCAGGGCCTCGGGTGTGAACGCATTCAGCGGTGGCTTGCCGGCGAAGTTGGCGATGGCCGCCTCGTACGAGGGAAAGGTTGTTCGCCGGCGGCGGGCACCGATGACCATTGGGCTCTCGAAATCATCCGCAGCCACGCCAGGCGCGCCGGTGAGTCCACCGGGCGGAAAAACGATCGGCTCGAAGACCACCAGGCGGCGAAACAATTCAGGCGCCCGGTGTGCCGCCATCAGAAGGCATGCGCCACCCATCGAGTGGCCGAACGCGTCGATGGGCGCACTCGTCTGGTCCACCAGCCAGGTGGCCATTGCGACCGCGTCGTCGCCGTAGCGATCCCAGACGATCGCGCCCGCAGGGCGGGGTGTGTCGCCATGACCGCGGTAGTCGAACGCTGTCGAGTGGCACGACGCGGCCAGAGCGTCCGCGAGCGGGATATAGCAGCGACCGTGGAAGCCAGTCGCATGGGAGATGAGAAGCGGCGTGCCGGTGCCGCCGAGGTTGTGCACCGCAATTTGTACGCCGTCCGTTGACGGGATGCGCATGCTCAGTTGACCTGCTTGTTCTTTTTGCGGCGACGCCAGACGATGGTGAAAATGCGGTCCAGCAAGATACCCAGCAGGATCGACATCAAGATCGACCAACGAATTGTGGTGGTGCGCTCGAAGATCCAGAAGTCGATACGGACGGGCTCGCCGTTCTGCAGGAAGAACACCACCGCCAGCGCAACGATGACAAGAAGGCCGATAAGGGCCACGCTGGGTCCGCTGGTGCCACTAGCCGCCGAGTTGTCGCCCGAGCGTGGAAGTTCGTTGTCGTTGCTCATGGTCATCGTGTTGCCCTTTCTCAGGCTTTCGGTTCCCTGGGCAGACCAAGGAGCCGTTCTCCAATGATATTGCGCTGCACCTGGCTGGTGCCGCCTGCGATACGGCCGCCCGGTGCAGACAGCATCCCGAAGGCTTCCGGGCCTTCCAACATGGAGTCGGCACCGCCAAGGTCGCCGCGCAGCATCGAACTGGCGAACATCATTTCGGTGATGCCGAGCTTCATCAGGCTGGCGGCGGTGCTGGCCTGCGGCCCCTGGCGCTGTGCCATTGCCTTGTAGGCCTGGCCGGTGGCGAGCAGCGTGACCAGCCGTTGCTGCGCGACCGGGTTCAGCTCGCGACTGTCAGCCATGTGGGCCATCGCTTCCAAACGACGTTCGAGGCCGATGACGGCAGTGCCGATGTGACCGCGCTCGTTGGTGAGCACTGACATGCCGACGCCCCAGCCGCCGTGGAGCGGGCCGATCAGGTGGTCGGCTGGTAGGTGCACATCGGTGAAGAAGACCTCGTCGAATTCGGACTCGCCGGTCATCTGCTTGAGCGGTCGAATCTCCACGCCGGGCAGGTCCATCGGGAACAGGAAGAACGAGATGCCTTCGTGCTTCTTGGCCTCCTGGCTGGTTCGCGCCATGAGGATTCCCCAGTTGCTGTAGCGCCCGCCACTGCACCAGACCTTCTGGCCGTTGATGATGAAGTTGTCGCCGTCGCGCTCGGCCTTGGTGCTGAGGCCGCCGAGGTCGCTGCCAGCGCCGGGTTCGCTAAACAGCTGGCACCACACGTGCGCGCCCGCGAGGGTTGCCGCAAGGTGCTGCGATTGCTGGTCGGGGGTGCCATAGCGCAGCAGCGCCCCGCCGGTGAGGACCATCCCGACCATGTTGAACACCGGTGGCACGCCAGCCAGTGCGCACTCCAGCAGCCACGCCGCATTGTGCTCCGGTGTCAGGCCGCGACCGCCGTACTCCTGCGGCCAGTGAATGCCCGCGTACCCCGCGGCATGAATACGGCGTTGCCACGCCAGCCCCGGCTCCACGAGGTCTGGTGGACAGATTGCGCCGTAATCGCGTGGTGCATCGCCACTGTTGTCGACCAGCCAATGCTGCGCGCCGGCTCCGAATTCCTCAACGGTGATCATCACCTGCGGACCGTAGGTGACGTCGGGCCTACTTGAAGAAGGGAAGGAACAGCGCCGTTTCTTCCGGCAGGTTGGCCGGCACGGCGTAGCCCTCGCGCTCGGTGATGGTTGCCCAGTTGTCGCGCACGTCTTCGAGGCCGAGGTCTTCCTTGAAGTAACCCGACGTCTCGCCGATGAACACGTGAGCCACGCGGCCGCCGCCCACGCTGAACAGCTGCCCGTTGACCGGGCAATCCTCGTGGGCGAGGTAGGCAACGAGCGGGGAGACCAGGCCTGGCGCCAGCTTGTCGCCGAACGCACCGCCCATCAGGTTCTCGGTCATGCGGGTGAGGGCGAGCGGGGCGATGGCGTTGGCCTTGATGTTGTACTTGGCGCCCTCCTGGGCGAGCACGCGAGTGAAGCCGACGAGGCCCATCTTGGCGGCGCCGTAGTTGGTCTGGCCAAAGTTGCCGAACACGCCAGCTGCGCTGGAGGTGCTGATGATGCGGCCGTAACCCTGCTCACGCATGAGGACCCATGCCGGCTGGGTGACGTAGAACGCACCCTTGAGGTGCACATCGAGCACGGGGTTGAGCAGCTCGGGGGTCATGTTGTGGAACGACTTGTCGCGCAGGATGCCGGCGTTGTTGATGACCACGTCGACCTTGCCGTAGGCGTCAACGGCAGTCTGCACGATGGCCGCACCACCCTCGGGTGTTGCGACCGAGTTGGTGTCGGCGACGGCTTCGCCGCCGGCGGCCTTGATCTCGTCGACGACGTGCTCGGCGGCGCCCTTGTCGCTGCCGCTGCCGTCGATGGAACCGCCGAGGTCGTTGATGACGACCAGTGCGCCACGGCTGGCGAGCAGCAGCGCGTGCTGCCGGCCAAGGCCGCCGCCGGCGCCGGTGATGATGACTACCTTGCCGTCGTAACCGAGAGTGTCTGAGCTCATGGCGGGCAACTTACCGACAGTGAGTGTCGGACAGGAAACTGGCGCTATTCGAGACCGAGTTGGGCGAGGGCTTCGGCCTTCAGGGACTTGTAGTCGAGCTTGCCGTTGGCGGCGCGGCCGACGGTGTCGATGGTGAGGATGCGCTTGGGCGACTTGTACGCGGCCAGGGTGGTGCGGACGTGCGCAATGAGCGCTGCCTCGTCGATGGAGTGCCCGTCGTGTGGCTCGACCAACGCGGTGATGGCCTCGCCGAAACGCTCGTCGGGTACACCGACGACCGCAGCGTCGTTGACCGACGGATGCAGCTTCAGCGCCTCTTCCACTTCCTCGGGGTAGACCTTTTCGCCGCCGGTGTTGATGCACTGACTGCCGCGGCCGTACAGGCGCAGCGTGCCGTCGGCCTCCACCTCCGCCCAGTCGCCGGGGATACTCCAACGCACTCCGTCGTGCACCACGAACGTGTCGGCCGACTTGACCTCGTCCTTGTAGTAGCCGATGGGCGTGCGGCCCCGAAGTGCGACGCGCCCGCGTTCGCCGCTGCCGGGCAGCACCTCGCGTCCGTCCTCAGTGAGTACCCGTGTGTTAGGGCCCAGTGAGAACTTGGCCGTGGTGCCGGTGGACTCGGCGGTGGTGGTGTTGGACGCCATGCCGATGGCCTCACTGCTGCCCAAGCTGTCGATCATGATCAGGCGTGCGTTGTGGCGGAGCAGACCTTGCTTGGTCTCGCTGGCCCAGATGACGCCACTGCTCACGACGACGCGAAGCGACGAGATGTCCCATCGGGTCGGCTTCGCGTCCAGTGCCTTGAGGATCGGCTTGGCGAAGGCGTCGCCGACGATGGAGATGCTGTTCACCTTGTTCTGTTGAATCGAGTCGAGCAGTTCGATCGGATCAAAGTGTCGGCCCGGCAGCGTGACAACCGAGCCGGCCAGCACCAGGTTCCACATCGCGTTGAACGCCCCAGTGCCGTGCATCAGTGGTGCGGCAGGCAGGTTACGCGGGCCGGGCTTGCTCATGCGTGCGTCGAACTCGGCCCAGCCGGGCAGCGTGGGCAGCGGATTCTTCGACGGTGCGTCGAGGCTGCCGACCATGTCGTCCTGGCGCCACATCACACCCTTGGGCATGCCGGTGGTGCCGCCGGTGAACAGGATGTAGAGGTCGTCGGCGCTGCGACCCCACGGGCCAGACACTCGTCCGGTATCGGTGGCGCTCGCTGCGGCGACCTCGTAGTTGATGGCCCACTCGGGGCAGGGCTCGCTGCCGTCGTCGACCCAGATCCAGGTGCGCACCTTCGGCACACGCGACCGCATCAGCTCGCAGCGAGGAGTGAACGAGCCATGGAAGATGACTGCAACCGCATCCGAGTTGTCCCACAGGTACGCCAGCTCATCGTCGGTGTAGCGATAGTTCGTGTTCACCGGTACCAGTGCTGCCTTGAACAGCCCGAACATGCTTTCCAGATATTCGGGACAGTTGTAGAGGTAGTGCGCGACCTTGTCCTGGTGCTGTGCGCCGGCATGCAGCAGCGTGTGTGCGATGCCGTCGGCACGCCGGTCGAACTGCGCCCACGTGAACGAACGGTCGGCCTGCACCTGTGCGATTGAGTCGGGGAAGCGGTCGGCGTTGCGTTCCCAGATATCGGCAAGGTTCCAACCAGCAGTCATGGTGTGGACGGTAGCGGCCGCCGTCGCCCAGCCGGGCAGTCCCAATGGAGGGTTCCAAGCCCTCCCCAGGTGCTGGGAACCCTCCATTGGAAACGAGGGCCGATGGCGGGGGGATTCTGGAGGGGGAATAGGGTCGGGGTCGTATGGACTTTCAGCTGCCTGCCGAGGATGACCCCCGCCGCCTTGCGATCCGCGATTGGCTCGCCGCGAACCCAGCGCCGACCGGGAAGCAACTTGCTGCAGCTGGCTATGTCGCGCCGCACTGGCCGGCGCCGTGGGGCCTGGGCGCTGACGCAATCCACCAGCTGATCATCGACGACGAACTGCACCGGGCGAAGGTTCGTCGCCCGACCAACCCCATCGGTATCGGATGGGCGGGGCCCACGCTGCTGTTCGCGGGGACACCCGAGCAGCACGCTCGCTATTTGCCAGCGTTGCTGTCGGGCGAAGAGTTCTGGTGCCAGCTGTTCAGCGAGCCCGGTGCCGGCAGCGACCTTGCCAACCTTGGCACTCGCGCTGTTCGCGACGGCGACGAGTTCATCATCAACGGGCAGAAAATCTGGACCAGCGGGGCGCAATACGCGAAGTACGGCATCCTCATCGCCCGCACCGACCCCGACCTGCCGAAGCACAAGGGCGTCAGTTACTTCATCTGCCCGATGGATCTGCCCGGCATCGAGATTCGCCCGATCACGGAGATGACCGGCGGGCACACGTTCAACGAAGTGTTCTTCACCGACGTGCGCATTCCAGCCGACAACCTGGTCGGCGATCTCAACGACGGGTGGCGGTTGGCGAAGGTAACGCTGGGCAATGAGCGCGTGTCACTGAGCACCGGCGGCGTGCTGTGGGGCAATGGCCCGACGGCGATCGAGCTCATCGACAGCATCCGCGACCTTGGCCCGGTGACCGACCCGCACATGCGGCAGCGCGTCTCGTCGGTGTACACCGAGCACATCCTGCTCGACCTCATACGCATGCGCACGTTGTCGGCGACGTTGAAGGGCAAGCAGCCCGGCCCGGAGGCCAGCATTCGCAAGCTGCTGGCCGACGAGCACGGCCAGCACGTGATGCTGCTGGCCCGCGACTACATCGGTGCGGGAGGCATGTTGGCGGGTGGCGACGGGCAGGCCTTCGTGCCCGGTACGGACACGAAGAGCCTTGGGCCCGACAAGCCCGAAGGTGGGCTAATGCACGCCGGCTGGTACGACGGGTTCATGTTCAGCCAGGCGCTCACCATCGGCGGCGGCACGTTCGCCGTGCAACGCAACATCATCGGCGAGTGGGTGCTGGGGCTACCTCGTGAGCCGGACGCTGCGAAGGGACTCAGCTGGGCCGAGGCGCAGCGTCTCAGCGGTGGGCGCCCGTCGTGACCGATTGGCTCGCCGCAGCCGATCGTGTTGCCGCGGTTGCCGCCGCGCACGCAGCGGAGGGTGAACAGCTGCGGCGGCTTCCGACGGCGGTGGTTGACGCGATGCGTGCCGAGGGCGTGCAGCGGATGTGCGTGCCAAC
>JAYVVY010000015.1:0-4524 GCA_043786575.1 Ilumatobacteraceae bacterium | reverse complement strand
GCTGAAAACCTCCCAAATTCGTAACGTCGCTCTGGTCGCCCACGTCGACCACGGCAAAACCACTCTGGTCGACGCATTGCTGCGTGCCACCGGCACCTTCGCTGCTCACCAAGCTGTCGTCGACCGAGTCATGGACTCCAACGACCAGGAGCGCGAGCGTGGCATCACGATTCTTGCCAAGGCCGCTTCCATCACATGGAAGGGCACCAAGATCAACCTGGTCGACACCCCTGGTCACGCCGACTTCGGCGGTGAAGTGGAGCGCGCTCTCACGATGGTGGACGGTGTGCTGCTGCTCGTCGACGCCGCCGAGGGCCCGTTGCCCCAGACCCGCTACGTCTTGCAGAAGGCGCTCGCCCGCAACCTGCCGGCCATCGTCATCATCAACAAGGTCGACCGCCAAGATGCCCGTGCGGAAGAAGTTCTCGACGAGGTCTACCAGCTGTTCATCGACCTCGATGCTGGCGACGAGCACATCGACTTCGAGATCATCTCGGCCATTGCGCGTGACGGCAAGGCCATGCGCGGCATTGGCTACCCCGACGACGACGCCGACCTTGGGCCGCTACTCGACACGATCATTGAGGCCATTCCGGCGCCCGTCGGCGATGCTTCGGCGCCGCTGCAGGCCATGGTCACTCAGCTCGACGCCAGCGAGTATCTCGGCCGCCTGGCAATCGGGCGCGTTGTCAACGGTGTCTTGAAGCGTGGCGAAACCGTTGCCCTGTTGGAGGAGGAATTCGCCGAGGGCCAGCCGCCGCTGAAGCGTCGCCTCTCGCAGCTGATGGCCTTCGAAGGCGTCAGTCGCAACGAAGTCGAAGAGCTCAGCGCAGGCGACCTGTTCGTCGTTGCCGGCTTCCCCGAAGTCGAGATCGGCGACACCATCGCCTCAGTCGTTGATCCCATTGCGTTGCCCCGCCTGGTCGTCGACGAGCCGGTGTTGCGCATGACCTTCGGCGTCAACACCTCGCCGCTGGCCGGCAAGGACGGCAAGTACCTCACCAGCCGCCACCTTGTCGACCGCCTCAACAAGGAACTGTTGGGCAACGTCTCCATCAAGCTGTTCGAGACCGGTACGCCCGACGTCATCGAAGTTGCTGGTCGTGGCGAACTGCAGTTGGCTGTGCTCATCGAATCGATGCGCCGCGAGGGCTACGAGCTGCAGGTCAGCCGCCCCGAGGTCATCACCAAGGAAGTCAACGGGAAGAAGTTCGAACCACAGGAGCGCGGCGTCTGCGATGTCCCCGACGAGCACGTCGGCACCATCACGCAGGAACTGGCGCCCCGTAAGGGCCGCATCACCGACCTACGCACCGGCGACGCCGGCCGCACCATTGTCACCTTCGAGTGCCCCAGCCGCGGCCTCATTGGTTTCCGCTCGCTGTTGATGACCGCCACTCGCGGTACGGCACTGTTGCACCAGCACCACATGGGCTGGATGCCGTGGGCGGGCGACATGCCCGACAGCCGTGGCGGCGCCATGGTGAGCGACCGTCAGGGTGTCACCACCGGTTACGCGCTCGACAAGCTGCAGCTCAGCGGCGGTTTCTTCGTGCATCCCGGCGAGACCGTGTACGAAGGCATGGTTGTTGGCGAGTGCTCGCGTGAAGACGAAATGGTCATCAACGCAGTACGCGCCAAGGAAAAAAACAACATCCGCACGCACAGCCACGACGATGCGGTGAAGCTGCCAGCACCGAAGATCCACACCCTCGAGACCGCGATCGAATGGATCGCTGGCGATGAGCTGGTGGAAGTGACGCCGAAGTACATCCGCATTCGTAAGCGCCACCTCGGCCTCGAAGAGCGTCGCAAGTCCAACAAGAAGGGCGGCTGAGCGTCCTACGAGCTTCGGCGTTCACGTGCGGTACTGCCGCATCTGAACGCCGAACTAGCGGCGTGTAGCTGGGTGTGGGAGGGGCGTCCACTTGGGGCGCTCTAACAGCTTGACCATCTTTGCGTGGGCCTCGGCGCCGACCATTTCGATGATCTCGTCGCGCAGGTACTGATACGTGGGAACGCCGCCTACGAACGCTTCGTCGGTCTCGGTGCACCACCAGTGGAACTCGGCACCGCCCGGACCCCAATCGCGTCGCTTCCACTCGCGCAGTGTGGATGTGACGTAGCCGTGGTCGTCGGTGGTCTCCTCCAGGCGCAGTGGCAGCTGCCAGCAGACGTCGGGTTTCCAATCCATCGGTCGTTCGCCGACTTCAAGCGCAGCGATATGGAAGGCGCACCCGGTGCCGCCTTCGAAGCCGGGCCGGTTGAGGAAGATGCAGGCATCGTCGACGAGACGCGTGGTGGTGACGCCATCGACCACATCGAAGATGCCACCGGCCTTGCCCTTCTTCTTGAACTGCCAGTGTCGCTTGCTCAGTCGCGCCGACGACTCGACGACCGTCTGCACATCCGCGTCATCGATGAAGTGCGCGCCGTAGCTGCAGCACCCCTGCGACAACTCGGTGGCGTCCTCATCGAGCACGCCTTGGCAGCCGTTGCCGAAGATGCAGCTCCACCGACTGCGTAGAAACGTTGCATCGAACACCCATGTGCGGCGGGTGTGATCGTCTTCGAAACTGATCCATTCGTGAGTGTCAATCGGCATCGGCGGCGACGCTAGCAAGACGCAGCCGCAATACACGGTGCCTGAAACAGCGTGCTCGGTAAGCTTGGCGAACCATGGGTACGCCACCACAAACCGCTGATCAGCTTCGCACCGCTTTCCTCGACTACTTCGCAGGAAAGGGTCATGCAGTCGTGCCCTCGGCCAGCCTGATTCCCCACGACCCCACCGTGCTGTTCACGGTGGCCGGCATGGTGCCGTTCAAGCCGTACTTCGTCGGCGACGAGGTGCCGCCCTACAGCCGCGCTGTCAGCTCGCAGAAGTGTGCTCGCGCTGGAGGAAAGCACAACGACCTCGACGACGTTGGCCGCACCAAAAGGCACCTCGTGTTCTTCGAAATGTTGGGCAACTTCAGCTTCGGCGACTACTTCAAGAACGAGATCATCCCGTGGAGCTGGGAACTGACCACCGAGACCTTCGGGCTGGATGGCGACCGGCTGTGGATCACTGTCCACGAGAGCGACGACGAAGCCGAAGCCATCTGGCACGAGCAGGTTGGCGTGCCGATGAACCGCATTCAGCGGTTGGGTGACAAGGACAACTTCTGGCAGATGGGCGACACCGGCCCGTGCGGCCCGTGCAGCGAGATCCACATCGACCGCGGCGCGGCGTTCGGGCCTGAGGGTGGTCCGCTGGTCGACACCCACGGCGACCGATACATGGAGTTCTGGAACCTGGTGTTCATGCAGTACAACCAGGCGCCCGACGGCAGCCGCACACTGCTGCCCAAGCCATCCATCGACACCGGTCTCGGGCTTGAGCGGATGTTGTGTCTCTTGCAGGGTGTGGACGCCGTCTGGGAAACCACGCTGATGCAGCCGCTCATCGACCAAGCCTGCAATCTCACCGGGCGCACCTACCTTCCCGGCGACTACAACGACCGCGACAGCTTCGCCATGCGCGTGCTGGCCGAGCACGCTCGTTCGGCCGCGATGTTGGTCAGCGACGGCGTGTTCCCCAGCAACGAAAACCGTGGCTATGTGCTGCGCCGCATCATCCGCCGCGCCGTTCGGTACGCGTACTTGCTGGGCACCGAAAAGCTGGTCATGCCTACGCTCGTCAACACCGCCGTCGACGTGATGGGCAATGCCTACCCCGACGTGGAGACCAACCGCGACTTCATCACCAATGTGCTCACCCGCGAGGAAGAGCGGTTCCGCCAGACCCTGAAGACGGGCTTGGTCATCCTTGAAGACGAGCTCGCCGCTCATACGGACTCGCTGCCCGGCGGCACCGCCTTTCTGCTGCACGACACCTACGGCTTTCCGTTGGAACTGACGCAGGAGATAGCGGGCGAGCGCGGCGTTGCCGTCGACAACGCCGGCTTCGAGGTCGAGATGAAGACTCAGCGCGAGCGGGCCAAGGCCGGCCGCAAGGGAACTGCAACCGACGGCGATCGCCTCGATGGCTATCGCGAGGTCGTCGAGCAGCACGGCATCACCGAGTTCGTCGGATACAGCGACGAGACCTCGCAGTCGACCGTCGTTGCGGTGCTGCCTGGCGACACTCTCGACGACGGCACCGAGACCATCGAGATCTTCCTCGACCGCACCCCGTTCTACGCCGAGGCCGGCGGCCAGGTTGGCGACACCGGCACCATTCGCACCGCCGGCGGCATTGCTCACGTACTCGACACCACCTATGCGCTGCCCGGCCTGCGTCGGCATATCGCACGTATCGACAGCGGCGAGATTCTGGCAGGCGACTCTGCGGTTGCCGCGATCAACGTGGCCCGCCGCGACGCGATTCGTCGCAACCACACCGGCACCCACCTGCTCCACCATGCCTTGCGCAAGGTGCTCGGCGAGCACGTCAAGCAGGCTGGCTCGCTCGTCGGGCCCGAGCGGCTGCGCTTCGACTTCAGCCACTACGAGGCCGTGACAGCCGACGAGATTCGCCAG
>JAYVVY010000014.1:0-9852 GCA_043786575.1 Ilumatobacteraceae bacterium | reverse complement strand
CATCGCCAGCGCATTGCCGGTCAGCGTGCCGCCGACTCCACTGGTGTCAACGCTCTTGTCGGCCAGCAGCTCATTGATGCGCACAGCGATGTCCATCGTGCAGCCGTACGCAGCGGCTGGCATGCCACCACCGATGGTCTTGCCGATGACGAAGAAGTCGGGCTCCAACCCCCACGCCGCAGTGGCACCGCCGGGGCCGACGCAGATGGTGTGAGTCTCGTCGATGATCAGCAGCGTGCCGTACTTGCGGGTGAGCGAACGCAGCGCCTCGTGGTAGCCGGGGTCGGGCAGCACGATGCCGATGTTGGTGAGGGCTGGCTCGGCCAGCACGCACGCAATCTCGCCGGTTGCGAGCGCCGCTTCGAGCGCGGTCAGGTCGTTGAATGGTACGACGACGGTGGTGAGCGTCGGGTCGACTTGCGGGCCGATGTTGCCCTCGCGTGAGACGGGTCGGCCGGCCTCGTCGAGCGTCACCAGGGTCTCGTCGACGCTGCCGTGGTAACACCAGTCGAATACCAGCACCTTGGGTCGTCCGGTGAGGAAACGGCTGTAGCGCAAGACGAATCGGTTGGCGTCGGTGGCGGTCATCGCCATCTGCCAGATGGGCAGGCCGAACCGGCGAGCCAGCTCGGCGCCCACCCAGGCGGCGTCGGCATTCGGCAACATGGTGGTGATTCCTCGCGAGGCCTGGGCGTAGAGCGCGTCGGCTACCTGTGGCAGCGCATGGCCAGTCATTGCGCCAGTGTCGCCAAGGCAGAAGTCGACGTATTCGTGACCGTCCACGTCGGTGAAGCGGGCGCCGTGCGCTTCGTCGAAGAACAACGGAAACGCGCCGGGCCAGCGGGTCATCCACGCCATCGGAACCCCGCCGAGCAGGGTGGTGCGCGCTGTGGCGGCCATCTCGGCCGAACGCGGGTGAGTGTCGACAAAGCGCTGCTCTTCAAGCGCATGTAGTTGGGCAAGTCGCTGTCGATCAATCATGGATAGCAGTCTACACAAGTGATTCGCTCGTCAGTGATGCCCATCCCTGTCGATTCGCTCTATGATGGGCAGGTGCGCTTGTCGCCACGGGCGGTGTTGGCCGTGGCAGGTTTTGCCGCCCATGGGCGGGCTGGCACCACGGTTTCGGCAGGGTTCACCGCCCTTGGGCGGCGAACTATGCCACCTGGCCCAGCGGCACTAGGCGACGGATTGGATGGCTTGCCAGACCTTTTCGGCGGTGCACGGCATGTCGATGTGGCGCACGCCCATGTGGCTGACGGCATCGATGACGGCGGACTGTACGGCAGGGGTACTGCCGATGGTGCCGCTTTCGCCGATGCCCTTGGCGCCCAGCGGGTTGAGGTGGGTGGGCGTCTCCATGTGGACGACTTCGAAGCTGGGCAGCTCCGCCGCAGAGATGAACGCGTAGTCGGCCAGGTTGGAGGTGACCGGGTTGCCATCGCTGTCGTAGCGGACTTCTTCCAGCAGGGCCTGCGCCGCGCCCTGTGCAATGCCGCCGTGGATTTGGCCCTCCAGCAGCATCGGGTTCAGCACCCGACCGGCGTCATCGCACGCAATCTGGCGTAGCAGCGTGACCTTGCCGGTCTCCGTGTCCACTTCCACCACCGACACGTGCGAGCCGAACGGGAAGCTGGCCGCACCCTGAAAGAACAGTGCGTGCTGCAAGCCCTCGGGTAGGTCGTCTTGGCCGTGGGCGGCGACCGCCAGTTCGGCCCATCCCTTCGCGATGGACGGGGTGCCGGACACGTGGAACGCGCCGTTGTCCTTGTCCAACACGACGTCGGCTTCGTCGGCCTCCAACAACTTCGCGGCCAGCCTGCGAGCCTTCTCGACCAGTTCGATGGCTGCGTTCCACACCGCGGCACCGCCGTGCTGTAGCGAGCGGGAACCCATCGTGCCGCCACCTTGGGGCACCAGGTCGGTGTCGCCCCAGACCACGTCGATCTGGTCCATCGGGATGCCGGTCTGCTCGTGGGCCAGCATGCTCCATGCGGTGACGTGGCCCTGGCCGTGGGGCGAGGTGCCGGTGTACACGACAGCGCGGCCGTCATCGAGCACTTCGATCTTGGCGTGCTCGCCGAAGGGGTCGACGCCGCCGGTGATCTCCACGTAGGTGCTGACGCCGATGCCCAATTGCTTGACATCGCCGGCCGCACGCCGGCGGGCTTGCTCCGCGCGTAGCTCGGTGTAGCCGGCGGCCGCGAGCGCCTTGTCGAGTGCGGTCTCGTAGTCGCCCACGTCGTAGGTCTGGCCGATGGAGGTGCTGTGCGGCTCAAGAAACTTGGGGATCAGGTTGATGCGGCGAACTTCTACCGCATCCATGCCCAGCTCGAGGGCAAACAGATCCATGGCCCGCTCGGCGGCGGCGGTGGCCTCTGGCCGGCCAGCGCCGCGGTAGGCGGTGGTGACCGCGGTGTTGGTGACCACGCTGGTAGTGCGCACTTCGATGTTGGGAATGTCGTAGACGGCGCTGGCCATCGGCCGGGTCATGAAGGGGGCGAGGATGGCGCCCATCTCCACGAAGTAACCGGCGTCTTGGATGGCGTGCAGCTGGTAGTGGGTGACCTTGCCGGCGCGGGTGCCGCCAACGGTGACGTGCTGCACCTGGGCGCGGCCGTGGCCGAGCACCATCATCGATTCGCTGCGGGTTTCGCGCCAGCGCAGCGGGCGGCCGACTTTGGCGGCGAGCACACCGAGGATGGACTCCTCCGGATCGCACGAGATCTTGGCGCCGAAGCCGCCACCGACGTCGGGTGTGATGACCTTGACCTGTGCGGCCTCGACACCATTGATCTTGGCGATGGTGCCAAGCGCGCCCTGCGCGCCCTGGGTGCTGAGCCACTGGTGCAGCCGACCATCAACCCAGGCGACCGACGAGCCACGAACTTCCAGCGGGCAGGGGGCGACGCGCTGGTTGACGAAGCGGCCCTTGACGATGACTTCGCAGCCTTCGAAAAACGCGTCGCCGGTGTTGTCGGGCATGCCCAGCACCATCGTGTCGAACACCACGTTGCTGCCGGTCTCTTCGTACAGCAGGGTGCTGCTGGTCATGGCCTCTTCGATGTCGATGACGGTGGGTAGCGCGTCGTAGTCGACGATCACTTGCTCGGCCGCATCCTCGCCCTGCTGCCGCTCTTCGGTGATGACCACGGCAACCGGCTCGCCGACGAAGCGAACCTTGTCGATGGCCAGCATGCCGCGAGCAATGGTGGGGTTGAAGTCGCTGGCTACAGCGTCCAGCCCGAGGTCGGCGGCGGTGTAGACAGCGATGACACCGGGCATGGCCAACGCCGCCGACGTATCGATGCCGGTGATGGTGCCATGGGCAACGGTGGAGCGAACGTAGGTGACGTGCGCGGCGCCGGCGAGCAACGGCTCGTCGAGCATGTCGTCGACGTACACGCCGCCGGTAGTGAGAAACTTCGGGTCTTCCTTGCGAAGAACCCGGTTACCAAGAATGCTGCCAGCCACGCGCGAAACCCCCAGATATTCGTTGAGACAACCTGGGTGTGGACACTAGACGCGGGCTGCCGGAGAACGAAACGCGGAGCGTCGATCTCTTGCAAGTAGGGCTTACGGTGTGGCGGCCTCAGAGGTACGAACGGCCACGATCTGGGCCACCGTGTCGTACGGCCAACCGCTGGGCATCGTGATCGGTGCCGGTGGTGCGGGCAGCATGGTGAGGCGAATCTCGCCGCGCTGTACGTAGCCGATCTCCTCGCGGGCCGCCTCCTCGATGCCCTCTGGTGTTTGCAGGCGGCTGACCTCGTCGCTGAGTTCGGCGTTGGCCTGGTCGAGCGCGGAGAGTTCCCTGTCCTTGACGGCGATGTCGTCGCGCTGGCGCAGCCAGGCCTTCACCGGCAAGACGAACAGCGCGGCGACGAGCGCGGCGGTGATGACCATCGCACCCAGAGCGATGACGCCTCGCTTGGCGCGGCCCTTGACCAGTTGCTTCTCACGTGCGATAGGCCGGGTGAAGTCGCTGAGGGTGCCGTTGTGATTCGTCGCGTCGGGCCGTTCGGCGGCGCGTGTGGCTGCCTGCGTTGCGTCCTTGGGGCGCGGAATTGCAGACGTCTTGTGGCCACTGGAACTCATTGTGGACAGTCTCGCAGCCGAGCAGCGCGGAACAGGGTCACCGCACTGTCAGCGTGGGCTGAGCGCAGTGCGGCCGCGGAAGGCGGCCGATTCACCCAGCTGCTCCTCGATGCGCAGTAGCTGGTTGTACTTGGCCACGCGGTCGCTGCGGGCGGGGGCGCCGGTCTTGATCTGGCCGCAGTTGGTGGCAACCGCGAGATCGGCGATGGTGCTGTCCTCCGTCTCGCCGCTGCGGTGGCTCATCACGCTGGTGTAGCCGTGGCGGGTGGCCAGGTCGACTGTGTCCAGCGTTTCGGTGAGCGTGCCGATCTGGTTGACCTTGATGAGCACGCTGTTGGCGACCTTGCGCTCGATGCCCATTTGCAGGCGCGCAACATTGGTGACGAACAGATCGTCGCCGACCAGCTGCACCTTGTGGCCGACTGCTTCGGTGAGCGCAGCCCAACCCTCCCAGTCGTCTTCGTGCATGCCGTCTTCGAGACTGACGATGGGGTAGGTGTCCACCAGGCGGGTCCAGTAGGCAACCATCTCGGCCGGGGAGAGGACTTTGCCCTCGCCCGTCAGGTGGTAGGCGCCGTCCTTGTAGAGCTCGCTCATGGCCGGGTCCATGGCGATGGCGATCTCGGTACCTGGCGCGTAACCGGCCTTCTCGATCGACTCGACGAGCAGTTTGATCGCGTCCTCGTTGCTGGCCAGGTTGGGGGCAAAGCCGCCCTCGTCGCCGACGGCAGTGGAGAGACCGCGGTCATGCAGCACGCTCTTGAGTACGTGGTAGGTCTCGGTGCCCCAGCGCAGTGCCTCACGGAAGCTGGGTGCGCCCACGGGCATGATCATGAATTCCTGCATGTCGATGCTGTTGTCGGCGTGCACGCCACCGTTGACCACGTTCATCATTGGTACGGGCAGCACGTGTGCGTTGGGCCCGCCCAGGTAGCGGTACAGGGGCAGCTGCAGGTCGTCGGCGGCGGCGCGGGCAACCGCCAGGCTGGCACCGAGGATGGCGTTGGCGCCGAAGCGGGCCTTGTTGTCAGTGCCGTCCAGCGCGATGAGCTCGTTGTCGATGTAGCGCTGCTCGAAGACCTCGATGCCTTCCAGCAGGTCGGCGATCTCACCGTTGACGTAGCCGACAGCAGTGGCCACGCCCTTGCCCCCGTAGCGACTGCCCCCGTCGCGCAGCTCGACCGCTTCGTGCTCGCCCGTGGATGCGCCAGAGGGAACGGCAGCGCGCCCGCTGGCCCCGCTCTCCAGTACGACCTCGACCTCCACTGTCGGGTTCCCCCGAGAGTCAAGAATTTCCCGGCCGATCACACTGACGATGTCACTCATGCCCCACACCGTACCGAACCAGACTGCGCCGTTGCCCCCAACCTCAAGTGTTGGGCTTTGGTGCCGAAAATGTCTGCATGGTGGAAACCGCAACTTCTGAGCGCGCGTATCCGCAGCGGCCTTCTTGGAACCCTGCTGAGGAGGCGCGGGTGCGGGCCCAGGCTGACCAGCTGGCGCTGGATATGGCGGAGATGCAAGCGGCTCGAACGACTGGTCGCGACGGCAAAGCCCGACGGGGGCCGTTCCAACCTGGGCCAGCACCGCACCAACCCGCGACACCACCCACAAGCCCCGCCGTCGTGCGCCACACGACCATTCCCCGGTTGCTGGTCTGCTTCGCTCCGCTGCTGGCCGCGATGGGTTGTGGCGCTGCCCTGCTGCTCAAGCAGCGCGGCCTGCTGACCAAGACGGCCGGCTTGGACACGTACGCCGCCCGGGCCACCGGGTACTACCTCGACCCGTCGATGAACACTCTGGCGATCGAGGTTGCATTTTTGGTGGCAGCGCTGCCGATCTTTGCGTGGGGGTGGTGGGTCGCTGCCGCCACTCTCAACGCGCAGGCGAAGAGCCGCAAGTCTGGCTGGCCATGGACCGTGCCGGTGTCGGTGTTCGTCGCTGCCACAGCACTCCTCGGCTCGAACCTCGTGCCGGAAGAACGGCGACCGATCATGTTGATGGTGTTCGCTGTCGCCTACGGCTGGGGCGCCTACGGGGCGCTGTTGGGCCTCCGCAAGTCGGCCCGAGCGATCAAGGCCGATCCTGTGTATTGGTCCCGACTGATCTGGACCCCGTGGGTCTGCGGTCTCGTGTCCGTCGCGGTGTTGAAGGTCGCCAGCGAGCTCGGTCGCCCAGAAATCGCAGTCTTTGGTTTGCTGGTGCCCTTGGGACTTTTGATGTGGACGTGGCTGACGCTCTGCCAGGGGATGGCATCGTTTGACCGAGCCTGCCGGACCACGGAAGTCGCGCGGAGCGAGACCGATGGCCTGCCCGTCTTCATGACGGGCAACAGGGCGGCGCGCTAGCCATGGTCGGCGTTCCGGAAGATCGCCCTCAACCTGAACGCAATGGGGCCGATAGACCACACGTGGAGGATGCGACGAGACCTGACGTGGGCGATGCAATCGCCGAGGAGTCGTACCTGTTGCTTGCTGCGACTCTCGCCAGCGGCGCCAATGCGCAGCCAAACCCCACCGAGACACTGCCGGTGCAGCCGCTCCCGCTACCGACGCTGGCGGCCGGCGACAGCTCGGGCGCACAGTCGGTTTCCAGCTCAATGTCGAATCGCTCCCAGCGTCACGTCGTTGTCGGCTTTGGGAAACCGAATGACGGTTCGCTGCACCACACGCTGCTGCCGCGAACAATGGTGATTGCCGCGCTGCTCGCAGCCCTCGGTACTCCGCTGGTGGGGTTTGTCCTGGAGCGGCAGGGGCACTTGGAATTGGATGGCTCCAACTGGTACTTCGACGAGCAGGGCCGTTCACTCGCAACCGCTGGTGTGGCGGTGATCGTGGCGTGCTCCGTGTTCGGTTGGCTGTGGTGGACGACTGCGGCCGCGCTGAACGCGCGTAAACAGGCGCGCTACACCGTCTCGCCGTGGTTCGCTCCACTACTGATCGTGCTCATGTCCGGGTGTGGATACCTCATTGTGGGCACCCTGCGAAACGACGCCTACGGCGACGAGGAACAGACTCGCAGGATCATCGTGATCTCGGCCCTGACCGCAATCATCGTCATCTCCCACTTCATGATTCTCGAGGCGTATCGTCGTGCCGCCGGCGTGATTGGCGCCTCACAGCGCACATGGTTGTTGGTCATCCTGCTGCCGTTGGTCACGCTGGCTGCCAACCTGCTTGCACAGTTCTTTGCTCAAACCGTCGGTGACTCGTACCTGAAGGTCAGCGCCCTGTTCAACCTCTTCGTCGTTGGCGCGCAGGTGCTGGCGCTGTATCAGGCAATGTCGTCGTTCGATCGAGCCTGCTCGGGGCGCCACATGGCGCACGACGACCGTGACGATCTGACGGAGTTTCTTCGCAACAACTGAAGTTGGCCTTCGGCGTGAGAACGGCTGCCCGTAGCTGTTCTCCACGTCGAAGCGAGGGCTCTCCGCACTCGATCTACAGAGTGTGCTCGGCGTGGGGAGCTAGGAAGCGTGTTGGTTCATGCTGCACAAGTTTCGGGCGCGCTGTTGTAGGCCGACGGTCGCCGTTCGAGAAAATCTGGAACCCCTTCGGCGTCCGAGCGGAGCGATGATTCGCCAGCAGCGCACAGCCCGGACGCGCAGCGGGTGCGCCCAGCCGAGGCGAATCCGGTGGCGCACCTGCCGTTTGCGTCAGCGGAGGTCAAACAACGCCGGGTTGGCGATATTGGTCCCGGCAATGCTGACCCACACCCGGTACGTCCCGCCTCTGGTTGCCAGGTTCGGGTCAAGGCTGCTCACGTCAAGGT
Organism: Ilumatobacteraceae bacterium; assembly: GCA_043786575.1. Classification (GTDB taxonomy): domain Bacteria; phylum Actinomycetota; class Acidimicrobiia; order Acidimicrobiales; family Ilumatobacteraceae; genus UBA668. Next base: position 1,983 of record JAYVVY010000014.1, on the reverse strand, counting down.
TGTAGATGTACTTGCAGTCAACGATCCGGTAGAACTGGCCGGTATCTTTGGGTTGAATGCTGTCTGCCTCGTTGACGGCCCCGTCTGCAGTCGGGTCGTTCTTGGACCATTGGATCCTCGCCGCCGGCAACGCGCACGTCTTGGCGAACGATGTCGTGACAACACCAGTGACCGTGGATCCTGCCGTTTCTGGCGCCCACGCGTTGCCGTCGGCGTTTGCCCCGCTGAGCGTCACGCGTTGATCGCCCGCCCAACCACCGTCGAGCACCAACGAGGTGCTCAGCACCTTTGCACCGCCGACAAGAGCTAGAGCGTCAGCGTAAGTGCCGTAGTACGGCCCATGGAGCTGTGTGAGATCGAACCGTGCGTCGGATGAACCGATCAAGTTCTGGCCGCTGTTGCTGGCGCCACCCGTGCAGTCCCCGAAGCTCGGCGGCGTGCCGAAATAAACAGCGAGGTTGCCATCGGCGACGGTGTCACCGCTCGTGTCCAGTTCTACTGACCAGCGCAGCGACCCGCCGGCACAGTTACCGGTTGTGAAGTTGTAGTTGGCGTTCAAGTTGTTCAGGTCCGCGAAAAGCATTGGGGTGGCCGGGACGAAATTCAAGAACGAGTAATCATTCGCGGTGCCGACATCGGAGGTGATCGACTCGAACACGACTGGTCCAACGGTGGTTGTTGTCGTGGTCCGTATTGCGGATTCCAAATCGAACTGCACCGGGATCACACCGCGCCGCTTCGGGAAATTGCTTGACCCGTCAGCGTTGATAGGTGCACGCACTTTGGCCTGGTACAACGTGGCGGTGGTCGTCGAGGTGCTTGACGCCTGCGCCGGGTACAAAGACCATGTCCCATCAACAGCGGCAGTCACGGTTGGACCGGACGTTAGATTCAAGTTGTCGATCAGGAAACCGCTGCCAAGTGTGGCGGGTGCAGCTGTGCCGGCGGTACGGAACAGGATCGAATCGACGCTGCGCGTTTGGTTGCCTTCGCAGTAGCGGAAGTAATCCTCCCACGACGTGTCGGTGTGCACGAGTTGCCCGTCTACCGAGACGCGGACCACGTCGTTGCGTGGTCCTTCGAGGAAGTCCATGGTGAGCTTGACGGTGTGCACCGCGGTGCGGTCGAGACCCGACGCGATCGGGGTTAAGAAGAAGTCGTCTGGGCCGCTACAGCCGCTGAGGTCGCCGAGCGCTGCACCGGTGACGTGCTCGTCGCGGTACCCGCTGAAGTTGATCTGGAGACCGGTCGGGGTGTCGACCATTTGCAGCCAGCTCATGCGGGCACCATCGCCGCGATCTGGGCTTGCAGTCACCGCCAGTCCAGGCTGCTGCGCGCCGGGGACGGTGGAGGCGAAGTCCCACGACGCCTCAAAATGCGGTTGCCTCGTCCCCGTGGTGAGGCCGCCACCATCGGATGATGTTTCACCGGCCGGATCGGCGATCGAGCTGGAGAATGTCTGATCGCCGAACGCTCCGCTCGTCACAGCGTTGGAGATACGCAAAGCCGTGCTCCCGAACGCGGCGATGCCGTACGTGTTGTTGACGATTTGGTGGTCGTACGGCCCGGTGGCACTCCATCCGAATTGCCCGTTCGGTGAGATGCCGACTGTGAAGCCTTCGAAATCGGTGGTTCGGCTTGCGGCCGCAACGGGTGAAGCGTTCCCACTCGCTGCGGTGAACACGACTCCGCCGAGGAGCATCACAGCACCCATAGTCGAACGCATCTTTCTAATCGCGAGCATTGCCCGTCTCCCTAATTGTGAGAATGACCCGACTGGCCAACGAGCTGACGTGCCTGGTCATTGGTTACGTCCCTGTCGTTCTGACTGTAGAACACAATTCTCGCAACAGGTGACGAGGACCGCCCGATGCGGCGTCTGTGCCCAGCATGTGGCTACCGTCAGGCCTGTGAGCTGGTGTGACCAGTGTTCAGATTTCTTCAAGCTCTCCGTCCCGCCCTCACGTTCGGCATCGACATGTG
>JAYVVY010000013.1:0-14472 GCA_043786575.1 Ilumatobacteraceae bacterium | reverse complement strand
GGCGGTTGCACAACGTGTGGCGACGAGCTGCTGGTGGTGGCCAGCCGAGTCGGCATCGACAGGATCGAGCGGTACGCACTCGACGGCGCAAGTGTCGGCGAAATCGACCTCGGCGCGGTCAGCGTGGTCGCGCTCGACGCCGACGCCGGACGGGCCTTCATTGCTATTGGTTCGTTTGGCGCGCCAGTTGCTGTCCAGCGGTTCACTGGAGCGACCGGCCTTGAGCAGTGGTCTGTCGCACCAGACGCTTCGGTGCTGCCCACCCTGACCGTCTCGCAGGTGCACTATCCGTCGTTGGATGGCACGTTGATCCCGATGTTCGTGGCGCACCGCACCGACGTGACGCCATCAGCCGAGACGCCGCTCATCCTCACTGGGTACGGCGGCTTCGCGATCACTGAATCGCCGGCGTGGATGCCCAATCTGGCGGCCTGGTGTGCGGCTGGTGGCGTGTATTGCATCGCCGGCTTGCGCGGCGGCTACGAGTACGGCGAGGCATGGCACCACGCGGGCCGACGTGCGAACAAGCAGCATGTGTTCGATGACTTCCACGCCGCCGCCGACTGGCTGGTTGCGCAGGGCTATACGGCTCGCGAGCGGATGGCCATTCACGGCGGCAGTAATGGCGGGCTGCTGATGGGCGTTGCGATCACGCAACGCCCAGACCTCGCTCCGGCTGTGTGGTGTGCGGTGCCGCTGCTGGACATGATCCGTTTCCCGCGGTTCCTGATCGCTCGCCTGTGGACCGACGAGTACGGGGACCCTGACGTTCCCGAGGAGTTCGGCTGGCTGCAGGCCTATTCGCCGTACCACCACGTGCACGACGGGGCCGACTACCCGGCTGTGCTGTTCACCACTGCCGAGGGCGACACCCGCGTCGACCCGTGCCACGCTCGCAAGATGACCGCCGCGCTCACTGACGCCAGCGCCAGCCAAGCGGACCGACCCATCCTGCTGTCACAGGCCGGCCGCGTCGGCCATGGCGTCGGCAAGCCTGCCAGCATGCGGGTGGCGGAAGGCGCCGATGTGTTGGCGTTCTTCTCGTGGCAGCTGGGCATCGAGCACCTCGTATGACGGCTGTCGGCGAGCTGGTCATTGCCTCGGCGGTCGAGCCCTGGCAAGCAATTGGACTACAGGTCAGTGAGGGTGTAGGCCGTGTCGGCGGCATTGCACTGCGCTTCGTTCCGGTCGGTGCTGCCGGGCGCGAAGGCGTGGCCTCCTGGGGCCTTGTCGGCTCACCAACTGACGTCATCGATATCGATGGCCTGGCCACACATCACCTCGAGGAAGCGCCCGAGGGCGGTCGCGACCACGTGCTGGGCATCCTTGGCTTCGATCATCTGGTGGTGATGACATCGTCGCTGGAACGGACGTGCGGCGCGATCGAGACCTCAACGGGCGAGCCACTCAAGCGAATTCGCGAGGCCGGAGCGATCCGTCAGGGTTTCCACCGCATGGGCGAGCTGATCATCGAGGTGGTCGAGTCACCGCAGGTCACCGCCTCGGTTGCCAGCTTCTGGGGCTTTGTGTGGAACGTGGCGGACCTGCATGCGATGTGCGACCACCTTGGCCCGGATGTCATCTCGCTGCCCAAGGCAGCGGTGCAGCCCGGCCGATTCATCGCCTCCGTTCGCGCGTCGGTCGGGCTGGGTCTTCCGCTTGCACTGATGACGCCGCCCCCGCGGTCGTAGAATCGTCTCCGTATGTCGCGTAGCTACCGCACTCTCGTCCTCGCTCTCGCCTGCATGCTCGTACTTGTCGGGCTGGCCAAGATCGTGGGTCGCGACTCGTCTGCATCCGGTGCAGCGGGCAGCGCAGATACAGATTCTGCATCGAGCCCGGCAGCCCTCGGCGAGGTCGTTGTCACTGACGGCTCGGTGGTCGCCGCCGCGGTTGCCGACACCGTCGCCGTGGGCGTGGTCACTGATGAAGTCGATGGCGACCAGGCCACTACCTCGACCAATGCTCCGCCGGTCACGGCCAGCTGCTCGATCACGACGGTGTTGAAGTCTGGTGCGTCGGGCGATGACGTGAAGTGCCTTGAGTCGCAGTTGTACGTCGGCGGCTACGCAACCTCGGTTGACACCACGTTCGATGCGGCAACGGATACTGCGGTGAAGGCGTATCAGACGGCCAAGAGCCTGGAGGCCGACGGCATCGTCGGCCGCGTGACGGCGCAATCCATGGGAATTTGGGCTGGTCCGCTCGGCCCGATACCCGCCACCAACGACGATTGCCCGGACACGCCGCACGGCGCAATCGTCGATCGAGCCAACCAGCGCGGCGCGCTGTGCGCCGACGGCATCATCACCTACGAGTTCCCAATCACCACGGCGATGAGCCAACCTGACCCGGGCACCTACCCGATCTATGCGAAAGACCTCAACGCGAGCAGCACGTTGACTGGGCAATACAGCACGATGACCCACTTCGTCGCGTTCACCAAGGGCAAGTACAAGGGTGCCCGCATTGCGTTCCACAGCGTCCCGAAGTACAGCAATGGTGAATACATCCAGCCGCTGGATTCAGTCGGCACGCCCGCCATGCACGGCGAATCATCTGGCTGCATCAGAGTGCTGCCCGACGATTCCGTGAAGATCTGGGACTGGCTGGGCATCGACGACGAAGTCCGCGTCATCAGCTAGCCGCTGTTACTCCTCGATGTCGACGACGTCGCTGTCTGCAAGGTCACGGTTGAGGAAGGCCATTCCTTCGATGCACTCGTTGTTAAGTGGGCACCAACGACACGCGAAGCCAGGACGCTTGACGGGCGGCCGACCTTCGATCTTCAGCTCGATGTGCTTCTCGATGCCGGCCAGAGCCCGTGTCAGCCCAGCCCGCAAGGTGCCTTCGGTGACGTCTTCAACTTCGCTCTCCGCGTAGTCGAGGTAGTACGTGACCAGCTTGCGCGGCGGCACCGACTGGCGAAGCGTTTGCACGACCGCGTAGAAGCGTAGGTCTTCACGGTGGTGGTGTGAACGGTTGCCGCTCTTGAAGTCGACGATCAGGAGCCGGCTCTCGCGGCCGAACGGCTTGCCGATCTGAAGGTCGACCTTGCCCGACATCTCGATGGTGCCGGGCGGCCGCCACTTCGCCGCCGCTTCGAGCACGGGCTGCGCCGAGAGGGGCAGGGGTGGGAAGTCCTGCAGGAACTTGGTGGTGCGGTCGACCGCACGGCTGCGCAGCTCAGCCCAGTCGGCGTCTGACAGGCCGGCGACGAACGAACCGCGGGAGTCGGCCTGGTCCGCCAAGCGGGCGAGTGCTTCGTCGACTACCTGCGCGGGCGCGGCCTCGCCGCGCCAGTTGAGCGCCAGTTCGATGGCCTTGTGGGCCACAAAGCCGGCGGCAGAGGCGGGGCGCCACTCGAAGTCGTCGGGCTGCAGGTGCAAGACCTCACAGCCGTGCACCTTGGAGAGGAACGACTTGCTGACCCACAGCGTTTCCCCGCCCAAACGGCCGGAGAGATGGGCGACGGCTTCCGTAGCGTCTGCGATCATCTCGGCCACGAATGCCTGGTCGAACACGACTGGCTCCTCGCTGCGCCGCATCAGCGCCAGCGTGCGTTCCTGTGCCGGTGAAAGGCCAGATGCCGGTGAAAGGCCAGATGCTGGCGTGATCGCTGGGGCGTCGGGTTCTTCCACGACCCGGACACTACTGGCGGGGTCTCACAGGGAACCGCGTCACACCCCTCTGGCATCATCGGGGTATGGCCATCAATCAGTCAGCGCTCGACTTTGCACACGCCGCCCGGCTTCTCGGGCGCGAGGCGCGTCGTCGCGGCCTGGTGGCACCCAGCTATCGCTGTCCGCCGCGAATTGTGGGGGTGCAGCGCTCGCTGCGTCGCTTTCCGCAGGGTGGCGCCACGGTGGCCGTGCAACTGAAGGGTCGGCCGTGGTTGGCTGTGTTGGGCGACATGATCGAAGGCGTCGTCGTGGCCAACGGGTTGCTGCCGCCTCACGCAGACCGGCTACGCAACGAGTTATGGCAGGCAGTTGGCGCCCAACCGACGGCGGCGCCTGCGCGGGTTCCGCCCGCACAGGCAACGGCTGCGTGAGCGGGCTATTGCGGCAGATAGAAGTACAGCACCACCGTTGTGCCGGGCGGTACCGACGACTTGGCGCTGCTCAGGTCGTCGGTGTCGAATGCGGCCGGCCCCATCACGATGACCACCAGCAGTTCGCCCTCCGGCGTGAAGTAGCCGGTCTCGATGGTGTCATTGATGCCCAGGTCTTGGTTGCCGGCCGTCTCCAGACCGAGTTCGTTGAGCGTTGCCTCAAAGACGTCGGAGGCTTCCTGCGAGCTCAGTGAGGTGGTGCGAGTTTCGCCGTAACCCAGCGTCTCGGTCAGGCCCAGCGCGGCGCCGACCGCAGGCAAGTCAACGACGTCGCTGAACTCGTCGGGGAAGTCCAGATTGGCCCACCACGCAGGCTCTTCGACGACTGGGTCCGGGTCGCAGACGGTGCCGTCATCGGGCAGTGTGAGATCCGCAAGCAACGCTGCCTCAATGTCGGTGACGCACACGCTTGCCAGCAACTGGCCGTGGCCCGCGCCGGTGAACGTAACCATGCGGGCGTTGGGCCCCAGCTCCGCGGTCATCTCCTCTGCCCACCGAATTGGCGTGGCCGGGTCGTTCGTGCCGCCGACAACGACGATCGGGCCGTCACCCGAGTAATCCAAGGGCACCACGTCGGTCGCGCCGGTGAGTTGCTCGCACTCATCGCCGTCTGGACTGGTGAGGTCGTCGAGGGTGACGTCGGCGCCGAAGCGTGGTGCCTGCGCCTTGATCTTCGCCAACAGCGCCTCGGGGTCGTCGGGCGGCGGTGTCGAGATGCCGCTGGCGCACGAGATGACGCCGATCGATTGGAACAACGTGTTGAACGTGCCGTCGGCGTTGCGCCCGTTGTAGTCGTCGGCAAGCGTGAAGATGCCGGCCGGGTCGCCTGCTTCCGCGGACGCCAGCGCGGCGGCCAGCACGGGCCATTCGCTCTTGGAGTACAGCGCTGCGGTGGTCGCTCGATCGAGAGTGCTCTGGTTGCCGGCCCGGCCGTCGGTGGCGATGAGCGAAGCGTTGTCCAGCTGCAGGCGCAACGCGTCCCACCGGGCACCGGCGTCGGGGGCGTTGAACGGGCATGTCGCGTCGTCCTGGCACCATTTGGCCCAGTCGTTGAAGGCGCCCTCGAAGCCAACCAACTGGGTGAGGTACTGCTGCTCGATTGTGTCGCCGTTGGGTTCGTAGGCGCTGTCGAGCACCATCGCCCGCACACGGTCGGGGAAGAGCGAGGCGTAGACGCCCCCAAGGTAGGTGCCGTAGGAGATGCCAAGAAAGGTCATCTGTTCATCGCCCATGCCAGCGCGAATTGAGTCCATATCGCGGGCAGTGTTGGCGGTGGAATAGAATTTCAGCGTGTCGCCGTAGTTGGCCTTGCACCCGTCGATGAAGCCTTGATCGGCCTCGTCCAGCAGCGCCTGTTCCTCAGGGGTATCGGGCGTGTCGTCGAGGTTCAGGTGGGCGTCCTGGAAGGCGTCGTCGACGCACTTGATGCCACCGCTACGGTCCACACCGCGGGGGTCGAAGCCGACGATGTCGAAGGCAGCGAGCCCCAGTTCGCTTTGAATGACACTGCCGCTGACGGCAATTGGGTCGAAGCCCGAGCCGCCGGGGCCACCGGGGTTGAACAGTACGGCGCCCTGACGGTCGCCGGTGGCGGGCACCCGCACCAATGCAAGGTCAAGAGCGTCGCCCTCCGGTGCGTTGTAGTCGAGTGGCACGGCCAGCGTGGCGCACTCCAATACGGGATCGTCGGCGAGCTCGTCAGTGCATTGGCCCCAATCGATGGTGCCAGCCACCACCGGATCGGTGTCCGGGACGTCCGTGGTGTCCGGCGTGGGGTCACCGGGGGTGGTCGTTTCTGATGCTGTGCCGGCCGTGACGCTCGTTCGACTCTTCACGGCAACCCCACCGTTGTCACTGCAGCTGGCGGCAAGAACCGCCGTGGCCGCGATGATGGTGATGGTTGCCCGGCGCCTCGCTCGCATGAGGCGCCACGGTAGTAGCAGTCAGGTCAGTCGCAACATCGGGTGGGGCATCCTCAGCGGTTCCGGTAGAATGGTCAACAGATGACGCTGTGTTAGTCAGGGTGTGACTATTGTGAGATCCGTGCCCATGTCATTTCGACTTGTCGTTGCATACCTCGCCCTACTGGGCCCCCTTGGTGCCTCGTGCGGCTCGGACGATTCGCAGGGTGCGGCGACCGGTACTGGCGACATCACCGTGTTCGCGGCCGCCTCACTGACTGCCGCCTTCACCGAAATCGGTGATGCGTTCATGGTCGAGTATCCCGACGCCAAGGTGACGTTCAACTTCGCTGCCTCGTCAGAGTTGGTGTCGCAGATTGGCGAGGGTGCACCCGCTGACGTGTTCGCTTCCGCGGACAACGGCAACATGAAGAAGCTGACCGACGCCGGCAACAACGCGACCGAGCCGGCGATCTTCGCCATCAACTTGCTGGAGATCATCGTCGGCCCCGGCAACCCGAAGGGGATCGCCGGTGTCGCCGATCTGGCGAACGAGAATCTGATCGTGGTCATCTGTGCGTCCGAGGTTCCGTGTGGCAAGTACGCCGCGCAGATCTTCGAGTCGGCTGGCGTGGCCGTGACGCCGAAGTCGCTGGAAGAGAACGTCAAGGCCGTTGTCAGCAAGGTGACACTGGGTGAAGCCGACGCCGGAATCGTCTACAGGACAGATGTGGCCGCCGCTGGTGACAAGGCCGCAGGCGTCGAGATTCCTGCCGACATCAACGTGCTCGCCGAGTACCCGATCGCGGTGACCAAAGAAGCGTCGAATGCTGAGGGCGCACAGGCATTCATCGACTTCGTCAACTGCGAGCTGGGTCAGAAGATTCTGGCCTCGTACGGCTTCCTGGCACCATGAGACGAAGTCGGCGCAGGGGCAGGCCCGTCAGTCTGCCCGCCCCGGTGTTGGCCCTCGCAGTCGTTGCGGTGCTGTTCTTTGCACTTCCGTTGATTGGCCTGTTGTGGCGGGCGCCGTGGTCGAACGCGTGGGGCTACCTCACCGAGGAACACGCTCTCACTGCGTTGCGCCTGTCGGTGATCTGTTCGTTGTGGGCCACGTTGTTCTCGGTGGTGTTTGGTGTGCCGCTGGCCTGGCTGCTGGCCCGCGTCGAGTTCCCCGGTCGCGGCGTCGTCAGAGCGTTGTGCACACTCTCCATGGTGCTGCCACCGGTGGTCGGTGGTGTGGCGTTGTTCTTTGCGTTGGGGAGGCGAGGGCTGGTCGGTCAGTACCTCGATCGCTGGTTCGACTTCCGGCTGCCATTCACCACGGCTGGCGTGGTGGTGGCGCAAACCTTCGTGGCGATGCCGTTCCTGGTCATCACGGTCGAGGCCGCGCTGCGGCAGCTTGATCAGCGGGTTGAGGATGCGTCGCGCACGCTCGGAGCGTCGCGTTGGTACACGTTTCGCCGGGTGACACTGCCCGCAATTCGTCCGGCGCTGGTGGCTGGAGCCGTGCTGGCATGGGCCCGTGCGTTGGGCGAGTTCGGCGCGACCATCACATTCGCCGGAAACTTCCCTGGAACCACCCAGACGATGCCGCTGGCCGTCTACCTGGCGCGGGAGACCAACCCAGAGCAGGCAATAGTGCTCGCGCTGTTGCTGATTGCGATCTCTTTCGCCGTACTGGTGGGCTTGCGCGACCGATGGTTCGGCCGCAGTGATCGCTCGTCGACGACGGTGCTGGCGTGACACTGTCGGCCGCACTCGCACTGCAGTTGGGAACGCTCGACCTGCAGGCCGAGCTTGAGGTGAAGCCGGGTGAGCTGCTTGCGCTGCTCGGCCCGAACGGCGCCGGTAAGAGCACGTTGCTGCGCTGCCTCGGTGGGCTTGCGCCGATCGACGTCGGTCGCATTGTGATTGACGACCTGGTTGTCGACGAGCCCGCCACCGACACATTCGTGGAGCCAGAAAAGCGGCCGATCGGGTTCGTGTTTCAGAACTACCTCCTCTTTGAGAACATGACGGTGCTGGAAAACGTCGCGTACGGGCTGCGTGCACGCAAGACGCCGAAGGCCGACGCCCGCAAGGCTGCTCGAGAGTGGATCGAGCGCGTCGGGTTGACGGAGTACGCCGACCAGCACCCCCGTTCCCTTTCAGGTGGCCAGGCGCAACGTGCGGCCCTTGCGCGTGCATTGGCAACCAACCCTCGTCTGCTGCTGTTGGATGAGCCGCTGGCGGCCCTGGATGCTGGCACGCGCAGTAGCGTTCGCCGCGACCTGCGCCGATACCTGGAGACGTTCGAGGGGATGCGAATTCTCGTCACTCACGATCCCGTCGATGCGTATGCGCTTGCCGATCGAGTCGCCATTCTCGATGCGGGCCGCATCATGCAAGTGGGCACGTTGGCCGAAGTCACGGCTCATCCGCGATCGCGTTATGTGGCCGACCTCGTTGGCGTCAATCTGGTCACCGGTGTGGTCGCGGATGGCGTACTGACCACAGACGCAGGGGCTCACGTTGTAATTGCCGACGCGCTGCCTGGCCCATCGTTCGCCGTGATCCGCCCACCCTCGATCTCTTTGGTGCGCAGACCGGTAGAGGGTTCGAGTGCCCGCAATACGTGGGTTGGCACGATCGCCGAGATCGACCGGCTCGGTGACCGTGTACGAGTGGGCGTCGACGGCCAGCTTCCCCTTACCGCCGAGATCACAGTCGCTGCGCTCGAGGCCCTGCAGCTGCGGCCGGGCGACGACATCCACGCGTCCGTGAAAGCCACCGACATCGAGGTGTATCCAGCATGAAGTCAAGGTCCGTCGTCCAGACGTCAGCGGTGCGCACATGGTGAACGTGGCCCGAACCAATGATCAATTGCTGCTGGGCGAGTGGGCCTGCCTGGGCATTCTCTATCCCGCACCCACGCACGGTTTCGCGATCGCTGCCCGCCTGAAGCCGGACGGCGACGTTGGCCGAGTGTGGTCGCTCTCGCGGGCGCTGACCTATCGCTCGCTCGACCAGCTGGGCGTGCGCGGGTACATCCAGCCGGTTGGCGAAGAGCCGGGCATTGCTGGCGGCAACCGAACGATCCTGGCGGCGACGCGCACCGGACGAGCACAGTTGCGAAAGTGGCTGGCCACGCCAGTCACCCACCTCCGTGATGTGCGCAGTGAGCTGTTGCTGAAGTTGATCGTGTCCGACATTTGCGAGATCGACATCAACGCAATGCTTGACGCGCAGCACGAGCACATCGCCCAGATGGTCGAGGTGATCTCGCGCAACGTCGAAGCGTCGCCAAGTGATGTAGTGGCGCTGTGGCGCAGCGAGTCGGCGAACGCGGCGCTGCGTTTTCTTGAGCGTGTGCCGCGGGCGCTTGGCTGACGAAGTGAGCTAGACGGCGCGCCCGAGGAACTTGAGGAACTCGGTCTGCAGGTCGTCGCCTTCAGCCGCCTCGATCTTCGGGCCGAATACTCCAGGCTGACGAAGCATTGCGTCCATCGGCTTCAGCCCCGAGTAGGCAGCAGCAACCGTGTCCTGGTCGAGGGCTTCGTCGCCACCAACAGAGCGGGCAAGGTCCCATGTGTGCACCAGTACATCGGTGGCGATGAAGCGGCCGATGAGTTGTTCGGCGGGCATCGGGCCGAACGGGCCCGCCACGTTCTTGCTGAGGTCGGCTGTGGCGAGAATGTCGAGAAGTGCAGACTTCGAGGCGTTCCACGTCGCGAGCGGTTGCGTCTTGTCGGTAGCCACCGGCTCGGTGTCGGTGAGGCCGGCCGCAACGTTGTTCATGTTGGTGGTGATGTGGTCTACGACGTCGGCGGCGGTCCAACCGTCGCACGGCGCTGGGTTGTTCCAGCTGTCCGACGGAGCTGCCTGCACGCGAGCATCGAAACCGTTGACGAGGGACGTAAACCGATCGATCACTTCTTGGCTCATGCCCGCGAACGTACACCCAGTAGCGTGAGGCCACCTACACCGGTCGGGCCAGCGGCTCGCCCGGCCCCAGCCCGGGTGGCGGAATTGGCAGACGCGGGGGGCTTAAACCCCCCTGAGGGAGACCTCATGTGGGTTCGAACCCCACCCCGGGCACGACGAAGAACCAGGTCAGAAGGGCAATCGTGGAAACTCGCGCGGTCGTTAGCTTCCCGTGAGTGCACGATTCCTGCACACACTTTTTGGCGCTAGCGGAAATCGGACGCCTTCGGTCGTCCGGGTTGAAGCCTGCGTCGGACTCCATTCCACGTGTGCATCGTGGCCGGCGCTCCTCGACGTGGCGAGTGTGTCCACGGCATCGCTCGAGACTCTTGGGCTGAGCGTGGCTCGTACTTCGTGATCAAGGGCGACTAGCCGCCGCCCAGCTGAGCGGTACCGCACACAAGTGCTGCCAGCGTGGGGTTGTCGATCGCTGGTGCCAGTAGGAGGGCGGCATCGCCGTCACCGGGCCGGCCTTGAGCGGCCCCGTGGAGGAGGGCTCGCACCGTGAGCTCGCGCATGCCCGTGCGCGAGGCGAGCTCGCGCAGGGTGTCGATCCACGCCGGGAGGTGCGGGTGCTGGTGCTGCCGCCCGAGCGTGCACTGCGCGTCGAGGATGTAGGCGTCGAGCCACACGTACGGATCCGCCACGCGACGGCAGCGGCGGCGGGCATCGGCGAGCAGGTCGAAGGCCCGTTCCGTGTCGCCGGCCGCTTCGGCGGTGAGCGCAAGCCCACGCACCGCGATGCCCTCCCAGCACGGATCGCCGAGTTGGCAGGCACGGGCGAACGCCTGCTGCAGCACCGCGTTCGCGCCGTCTATGTCACCTGCCGCCAGACGGGTCTCGCCCAGGAGCGCCTGCGGCCACGGCAGCACGGCCAACCAGTGGTCGCGTTCGGCGACCTCGACGGCTGCGACCAAGTGGTGCTCGGCGGCCTCGAGGTCGCCACGGAGTAGGCAGACACGACCGAGCATCGACCGCCCGAACGACTCGCGACGGAGGTCGCCGGCCAGCCGAGCGAGGCGTTGCGCGTCGCAGAGGAGCTCGTCCGCCTCCACGTAATCGGCGAGATCACTGTGTACTGCGCCGCGGTACGTCTGGACCTTGGCGAGCATCGAGTCGTTGCCGTCGGCGAAATCGATCGCTTCGGTGAGCCACACCTCCGCACGCTCGTAGCGGGCCCGAAGGAAGTCGACGTACCCGATCTCGGAACGGGCGCGGCCCACCGCGGCGTGTTCGCCGGCCGCGAGCGCGATGCCGTCGGCCTCGTACAAGATGGCGAGACCTTCCTCGTCGAAGCCGCCGACCGAGTGGATCAGCGTCTCGGCCAGCACGAGCCGGGCATTGACGCGCAGCGACGGCCGATCGGTGGTGTCGGCGAGGCGGACGGCGGTACGCAACGAGTGGATGCCTGCCTCCACGGCGCCTGCCGACACTGCTGCGGCACCGGCCTCCACGATCGCTTCGATCGATGCGAGACCCGGTGTCGCCGCGTCCCGCACGGGTTCGCGCATCGCGTCGCGCACGGCGGGTCCCGGAGCCGACTGGAACTCGCGAGTCATCATCGCCGTGCAGTTGGCCAACTGCTGCTCGGCGGCGACCACGTCTCCCGACTGCCGGTAGAGGCGGATCAGCAGCGCCTGGTGGTTCTCGTCGAGGGGACTCATCGACGCGGCTCGGACGGCGAAGCCGATCGCATCAATGAGCCGGCCTTCCGATGCCGATGCGAGCGCGGCCTCGTGCAGAACGGCCTCCGACACGGCCGCGACATGGCGTTGCACCGAGAGCACCCACGACTCGAACCCTGGCGCGCCCTTCACCCACATCCCGTCCAGCAGCTCCGCACCCAGATTCGGCAACCGCACCGCCTCGCGCCAGGTGCCGTGCAGCACCACGTCCACGTCGACCGACGTGCCGGGTGGGAGCTGCAGCACCACGGGATCCCCGTCCAGCGAGGCACCCGACGGGAGTACCCGGCGGATCTCGGACAGGTTCCACCGCAGCGCGCGCAGGGGGTCGTCGGTGTCGGCCAAGAGCAACGACGCCAACTGCGACCGGGAGGCCGGACGTTCGCTCAGCAGCAGGTGTGCGAGGAGCGCCCAACTCTTGCGGCTGCGGAACCGGTACGGCTGGCCCTCGTCATCGCCGCCAGTGCCGGTGACGAACGGGCGACCGAGCAGGTGGATGGCGAAGGTCATGGGACGACCATCGTCCCACGTTCGACGCCGTACCGGTTCATGTGACGTTCCCGCTCAGCTCAGGCGTGCTGCAGCGGTGAGCACCGACGTGCGCGGCAGATCGTCGCAGTGCTGGGCGGCGTAGGTGAGCCGGACGCGACCGTCGGCGCCAACGACGAACTCCATGGTCTGCCGCCACGGATCGTCCACGAGCGGGCGCCCCTCGTTGCGACGCCCCTCCTGGAACGCGACGCCGATCTCCGCAGGGTGCGCCCAGAACTCGGCCGGGGCGTCGGCGAGGATCCGTTCGGGCGTCCATTGGCCCAACCCGAAGGCGCGGTAGGCCACGTGATCGGGGTCGGAGAGGATGGGGCACGGCACGGCGTACCGCTCGCGGTACGCGGCGGCGCGCGCAGGTTCGCCCTGGGCGATGATCACCGGGGTGAGGCCTGCGGCTCGGTAGGCCTTGAGTTCGGTCACCAGCAACTGCGCCCGGGCGATGCCACATCCGCAACCGAAGTGTCGCCAGAACATGACGAGTGCTGGGCCGTCGGCCCAGAACTCCGACAGTTTCCGGTTCGCGCCCGTGTGGTCGAGCAGGTCCAGCGCTGGTGCAGGTGCGCCCCGCACCAGCCCGGTGCCCTCCGGTTCCACCGGTCCGGCGATCCAGCCGGCCAGCCACTCGCGCTCGGCCGCGACCACCTGCTCGTCGAGGGAGGCGGCGGCGCTCACGTGTGCTCCGTGACGAGGTAGATCTCGTCGGCCACCAGGCCGTGGGCGTCGTGGTGCACGCGATGGGCCGTCTCGGCATCGGGCGCCTCCACGAGGCAGAAGATCTTGCCCGCCTGCTCGTCCACCCAGTATCGGACGTAGCTCACGCCGTGCTCGGCCTGGATGGCGAGGTCCGCCCGATGTGCCTCCGCCACGTCGGCGGCGCTCACACCGCCCTCGATGTTGTGGACGTCCATGTACATCGGCATATCGCGTTCCTCCTCGATCCGAGCGCACCGGGGTGGTATCGCTCGTGAGGCTCATCCCACCTGCATCGCGTGTGACGCACCGTGTGATGCGAGCGGGAGCAGACCTCACCGATGACGGCGACCGGCTCGCACCCAGCGAGTTGTTCGGAACTGTCAGTGGATACCGGCCCCGCCTTTCATGCACGTTGTGCGTGGCTCAGAATGTGGTGTTCGACAGATCGCATCCGAGTCGAAGTTTCCCGCCGGTGATGTAGGCGGCTGGACTCATGGCGACGTGCTTGGCGGCGGCACGTGCGTCTCGTTCACGCCGTTCGAGCGGTGATGACCGCAGGATGGCGATCGCTCCGGCCATCTCGGTGACCATATTGATCGCCCACAGGGCTGATTGGCTTGCGAACGTGCACGCGAGTCGGAAGTCGACCCGGCCCGCTTCCAGGTCTGTGCCGGCTTCGGTTCCCTCAAGCAGGGTACTCATCGTGTGGCGCAGGTAGGCCCGGCTCGCCGCGGTTCGCGCCTGGACTTGACCGAGCTGCGACTGAATGAGTTCCCGTTCTGCGAACGCGACGCTGTCGCCGCGCCGCTTTGCAGAGCGACCCTTGGCAGCGAAGTCATCGATAGCGCCAGCTGCGATGCCGAGCGGCACGGTGGCCACCGTCCACGAAAAGATCGAGCGGGTGGGGAGCCGGTAGAGCGTGCCGGGCTGCGTCGGCTCGGGCTGGAAGGGGTGCGCCAACCGGTCGGGCACGAACACATCCACGAACTCGAAGTCGACGCTCCCTGTGGCACACAAACCCGAAACCTGCCAGTTGTCGTGAAGCAGCACATCCTTTCGGGGTGCATAGACGAAGATCATTTCACCGGTGGCTTGCTGGCCGTCCTCGACCGCGCAGATCGGAGCGAACCACGTGCCGTGCGGGGAACCGCTTCCAAATGGCCACCGCCCCGTCACGGAGTATCCGCCCGGCACGCGAACCGCGCGTCCTAACGCACCCGTCGACGAGACCACGAACGCCAAGGGATCGTCGAAGATCTCTCGTGCGCTCACTGCCGGAAGGTATCCGCCTGCGCGCGCCATGCCACCCCCATTGCCCACGAGCCAGCCGATCGTGCCGTCAAGTGCGGCGGCTGCTTCGACGACATCCATGAACTCGAGAGCTGACAGACCTTGTCCACCGAGCGATGTCGGCAAGAGGAGGCGGAACAGGCCGAGCGCGGCGAGTTGTTCAAAGAGGTGATCGGGCAAACGACCTTCCGAGTCGAACCTGCTTCGATGCTCTGCGACCGCAGCGGCAAGTTCGTGGACTCCTGCTGCCAACTCGAGAGCTGCAACCGAGCTC
>JAYVVY010000012.1:0-12416 GCA_043786575.1 Ilumatobacteraceae bacterium | reverse complement strand
ATCGGCACCACTGCCACCGCCGAGCACTTCGCTTCGGGTTCCAACAGCTACAGCGCGTTCAAGTCCGCCGTAACCACCTGGACGCTCGGCCAGGCCCAGGTGCTGGGAGCGAAGGGCATTCGCTGCAACGTCGTATCGCCCGGCCCGATCTTCGTCGAGGGTGGGGATTGGAACAGGATCAAGGATCACATGGCTGCCTTCTACGAAGCCACCGAGAAGCTGCACCCGCAGGGCGCGCTGGGCACCGTGACCGACGTCGCCAACGTGGTCGCCTTCCTGGCCAGTGATGCTGCCAAGCATGTCAACGGAGTGAACGTCACTGTTGACGGTGGCTTCCTCAAGCGCATCGACTTCTGAACCTGGGCAACAATGACTGCCTCAACCATCGGTAGCCGGATCGACGTCACGTTGGTTGCCGGCGGGATGTACCACGACGTCGACTTCGCGCGCATCGAGCTGCTCAAGCTGCTCGCCGAGCACGACGAGTTCCGCGTGCGTGTACAGCCCGACTACGAGGACGCCGACGCGATCGCCGCCGGGTCGATCCTGGTCAGCTACACCTGCAACGTCCGCCCGTCACCAGAGGCCCAGGCCGCGATCCGCTCATGGGTCGAAGGTGGCGGGCGGTGGCTGGCCTTGCATGGCACCAACGCGGCACTCGACGTAGGCACACCAAATGGCGTGGACTCGCCGCGCATCTTCCCGCTCTGGGCCGACACGCTCGGTTCGCAGTTCGTGGCTCATCCGCCAATCGCGCCGTATCTGGTCGAGAAGACCTCGCCCGACCATTGGCTCGTCTCCGGCATCGAGCCGTTCGAGACTGACGACGAGCTGTACCTGTCCGAATACGCCAACCGCGACGCGCTCGTGCCCTTGTTGCACACGACATGGTCGGGCACCGCACGCGGGTTCGTCGAGCACGATTGGACCGAAGGATCGGACCAACACCTGGTGATGTACCTGCGCGAGTTGGGCGACGGCGCGGTGCTATACAACACGCTCGGCCATTGCCGAGGGCACTACGACATGGCGCCGATGGTGCCGTTCTACCCAAAGATCGAGCGCGGTTCGTGGGAACAACCCGCGTACTTCGAACTGCTGCGGCGTTCGCTTCGATGGGCCCGCGGCCAGGCTGGGTAGGTTGGTCCTGAGAATGAGCGACATCGAGACGAGCGACGAGTCCGTGGGCACTGCCAGCCGCATCGGCCGGCCGCCAAAGCTCGACGAACACGGCACACCCACTCGGGAGCGCTTGCTACGAGCTGCCGTGGATGCATGCGTGGAGTTCGGTTACGAAGGCGTCACGCTCTCCGATATCGCGCGCCGGGCCGACGTTTCCACGCCCGCCGTCTACAGTCATTTCAGCGGCAAGGCAGCACTGATGGTGGAGGCGATCAAGCATGAGCTGAACGCCATTTCGAGTATTCGCCTGCCGGGCGAGGCAGGGGTTCGTGAGATCGCCCGCCTCTGGTTGCAGCCTTCGTTCGCTCCGACCCGAGTGCTCGTCGCCGAGTTGCACTGCGCGGCAATTCGCCAGCCGGAGGTCGCTGAACTGATGGCCGACTGGCAGCGGGAGAACTCGACGCGGCTGCTGCAGTACGGCCTCACCCTTGCTCAGGTGCGGATGTACTACATGTTGTTGCTCGGGCTCTCACACGCCGACGAGGTCAGCTCCCTGCAAGTCAGCCAGGCCGAAACCGAAGCCGTGGTGAACCAGCTGATCGACGGCTGGTTTGCTCACCGCGACAGCTAGCGCCGCTGCTGCCAGACCTCCCACGACCGGCGCGCGTTCGCTAGGAGTGCACGGATGAGCGACTGCTAGTCTTCCTTCCCGAACGATCATTTAATAACTGCTGGGGGAGCCTCATGAGCACCATTGTCGCCGTCGCCGATGGCATCTTCACCGTCAACGACGGACAACCACGACTGCTGGGAAGCCGCTGCGTCGGTTGTGGTAATCACATGTTCCCGCGCCAGAGCGGGTGCCCGAAGTGCATGACCGACGTGCAGGAAGACGTGGAGTTGGCCGCCGAAGGCACGCTGTGGTCGTGGACGGTGCAGGCCTTCCCGCCCAAGGCACCCCCGTATCTCGGCCCGGCCGGCGACGATTTCGTGCCGTACGGCGTGGGCTACGTCGAACTGGCCGGCCAGGTCCGCGTGGAGGCCCGCCTCACGGAGGCAGACCCTACGAAACTGGTCATCGGCATGCCGATGCACCTCGTGCTCGACCCGCTCTGCATCGACGACGAGGGCAACCAAGTTGTCACGTACGCATTCGCACCCACAGCACCGTCAGCCCCAGGACAGGGAGACCCCTCATGAGCAACGTCGCAATCATCGGAATCGGTATGCACGAGTTCGGACGCAACCCCGGCGTCTCGGGCATGGACCAAGGCGTGATCGCCGTCCGTCGTGCCCTCGCTGACAGCGGCCTTGCATGGTCGGACATGCAATTTGCCGTCGGTGGTTCGATGGACGGTGGCGCCGCCGACACGATGGTCAGCCGGGTCGGCCTCACCGGGCTCCCGTTCACCAATGTGGTCAACGGGTGCGCGACCGGTGGCACGGCGCTCGCCCAGGCCGTCAACACCATCGAGTCGGGCGCCTCCGAAATCGGCATCGCCATCGGCTTCGACAAGCACGAACCTGGCGCATTCCGCATCAAGGGCCCGCGCGGCAAAGACTGGTACGGCGGCTCGGGCCTCGCGCTCACCACGCAGTTCTTCGGGATGAAGATCACCCGCTACATGCACGACCACGGCATCACGCAGTCGTCGCTTGCAAAGGTCTCCGCGAAGGCGTTCCGTAACGGATCGATGAACCCGATGGCATGGCGGCGCAAGCCGCTCTCCGAGCAGGAGATCCTCGACTCACTGATGCTGTCGTACCCACTCACGCAGTACATGTTCTGCTCACCCGGCGAAGGCGGCGTGGCAATGATCCTGTGCCGCGCGGACAAGGCCAAGCAGTACAGCGAGCGACCGATCTACCTGCAGGCCGCCGCCGTGCGCACACGCAAGTTCGGGTCGTTCGAAGTGCTCGCGCCGTCCATCGCGATCGAGCACGACCCAGGCCCCACCTCTGCCGCCTCGAAGGCCGCCTTCGAGATGGCCGGCATCGGCCCCGACGACATCGACGTCGCACAGCTGCAAGACACCGAAGCCGGCGCCGAGATCATGCACATGGCAGAGAACGGTTTTTGTGAGCACGGCCAGCAGGAGCAGATGCTGGCGAATGGCGACACGGAGATCGGCGGGCGGCTTCCGGTCAACACCGACGGTGGCTGCTTGGCCAACGGCGAGCCAATCGGCGCCTCGGGCCTGCGTCAGGTGTACGAGAATGTGCTGCAGTTGCGGGGCGACGCCGGCGAGCGCCAGGTGCCGAACAATCCGAAGGTCGCCTACACCCACGTGTACGGCGCGCCGGGCATCAGCGGCGTCACCATTCTCAGCCGCTAAAAATCAGCGGCCGCGTACTTCACACTCGTCTCTCCCGACTGGACACATATGGAACTCACGACCGACGTGCTGATGGACATGCACCGCCGCATGGTGCGCATCCGCCTTTTCGAGGAGGCCGCGGGGAAGCTGGCTGAAGCCGCCAAGCTGCCCGGCTTCTTGCACCTTTACGTCGGCCAGGAAGCGGTTGCTGCCGGCGTGTGCGCGACGCTCTCCGACGACGACCAGATCACCTCGACGCACCGCGGCCATGGCCACCTCGTCGCCAAGGGCGGGCAGTTCAACGAGATGATGGCTGAACTGATGGGCAAGGCCACCGGCTACTGCAAGGGCAAGGGCGGCTCGATGCACATCTCGAACCTCGCTGTCGGCATGCTAGGCGCCAACGGGATCGTCGGCGCCGGCTCACCTATCGCTGTCGGTGCAGGGTTCGCCAACAAGTACAAGGGCAACGGCAACGTGGCCGCTGCGTTCTTCGGTGATGGCTCCACCAACATCGGCGCATTCCACGAGGCAGCCAACATGGCCTGCGCGCTGCGGCTGCCGGTGCTGTTCATCTGCGAGAACAACGAGTACGGCGAGTTCACCCCGCGAGACAAGACGATGGCCATCACCGACATCGTCGACAGGGCGGCCGGCTACGGCATGCCCGGCGTCATCGTCGACGGCATGGACGTGGTGGCAGTGCACGAGGCGGCAGTGGAGGCAGCCGCCCGCGCCCGGCGCGGTGACGGCCCATCGCTGATCGAAGCCAAGACCTACCGCTTCTACAATCACCACGGCATCCAAAACCTCGGGCTCAAGTACCGCGGCGACGACGAAGTGGCGAAGTGGCGTGAACGCGACCCCATCTTCACCTTCGAAGACCGACTGATCGACGCTGGCAATGCCACCCGCGCGGACTTCGACCAGGTGTGGGCCGAGCTGCGGGCAGACATCGCCGCCTCCATCGAGTTCGCTGAGACAAGCCCGCTTCCGGCACCCGACCAGCTGCTGGCCGATGTCTACACCGTCATGACCGGAGCTGAGTCATGAGCCGCAAGATCAGCTACGTACAGGCGTTCAACGAAGCCGTGCGCCAAGAGATGGCAGCCGACGACAACGTGTTCTGCGCCGGCGAAGACATCGGCGCGTTCGGCGGTGTCTTCCAGACGTACGCGGGCTTGCAGAAGGAGTTCGGGGAACGGCGCGTGGTGGACACGCCCATCTCCGAGCAGGCCATCATCGGCCTCGGCGTCGGAGCCGCTGTCACCGGGCTGCGGCCCATCGTCGACATCATGTTCATGGACTTCATCTGCGTGGCCTTCGACCAGATCGTCAACCAGGCCGCCAAGTTGAAGTACATGTTCGGCGGGTCGGCCACGATTCCCCTCACCATCACCACCGGCGGGGGCGCCGGTCTGTCCGCGGCAGCGCAGCACAGCCAGTCGCTGGAAGCCCTGCTCTGCCACATTCCCGGTCTGAAGGTGGTGCAGCCGTCGAACCCCTACGACATGAAGGGGCTGATGACCGCCTGCATCCGCGAGAACAACCCCACCATCATGATCAAGCACAAGCGGTTGCTGGGCATGCAGGGCGAGGTACCAGAAGAGCCCTACGAGATTCCACTGGGCGTTGCCAACGTGCTACGCGAGGGCACCGACGTCACGGTGGTCGGTTGGGGCCGAATGGTCAACGAGGCGCTCGCCGTCGCCAACAAGCTGGCCGCCGAGGGCATTGAAGTGGAAGTCATCGACCCACGCACGTTGCAGCCGCTGGACACCGCCACCATCGTCGAGTCGGTGCGCAAAACCAATCGCGCAATCGTTGTTCACGAAGCCGTGCGCTTCGGTGGCCTGGGCGCCGAGATCGCCGCCCAGATCCAGGAGGAAGCGTTCGACTACCTCGACGCGCCGGTCGCCCGCATTGCGGCGCCGTTCTCGCCGGTGCCGTTCGCTCCCGTGCTGGAGCAGGCGTACCTTCCCTCGGCCGACGACATCGAAGCCAAGATCCGCGCCATCATCGCCCGCCCAGGGAGATGACAACAGTGTCCACGGTTGGCATCATCGTCAACCCGCATGCCGGCAAGGACATCCGCAGGCTGATCTCGGCGGCCGGCCACACCTCTGACGCTGCCAAGATCAGCATCCTCCGACGCGTCGCTGTTGGTGCTCTCGAGCAAGGGGCCGAGCGGCTACTGCTGAGCACCGACACTCATCACCTCGCCGAACGAGCCGTGGAAGGCCTCACCGGTGCCATCGAGTTCATCGAGAACCCGCTCACGGGCTCGCACCTCGACACCATCGCAAGCGCGGCGGAGATGTGGAAGCAGGGTGCCGATGCGGTAGTTGCGCTGGGCGGTGACGGCACCTGCCGCGACGTGGCCACCGGATGGCCGCAGGTCCCGCTGATCGCCATCTCCACGGGCACCAACAACGTGTTTCCTTCGAATGTCGACGGCACCACTGCCGGCGTCGCCGCGGCGCTGGTCGCCATTGGCGCCGTCGAGCTGGATGAGGTCAGCCGCCCCGCAAAGCGAATCATGCTGGATATCGATGACCCGGCGCTGCCCGCGACCGTGCACGAGACGGCGTTGGTGGAAGCCGCCTTGATCAACACCTCCTTCGTCGGCGCCCGAGCAGTGAGCGAACCGTCATCCATCCGTTGGGTGGTCGCGTGCATCGCCAATCCGGCCAGCACCGGCTTGGCCAGCATCGCAGGCCGCGTGCACCCTGTCGGGCGCGACGCGACAGGCGGCGTCGTCATCCACCTCGGCCATTCAGGGCGGCTGGTTCGGATACCGCTGGCGCCGGGCGCGTTCGCCACCCTCGCAGTCGATTCGGTGGAACCGCTTGCACTCTCGACCAGGATCACCCTGCCGGGTGGCGGCGTGCTCGCGTTCGACGGCGAACGCACGCTGCCGGTTCGTGCTGACGCACAGATCACCGTGTCGATCACGCAATCTGGGCCGCGGATGATCGACATCGACCAGACGCTCGCCATCGGTGCACGCGATCGTCGATTCGACCGTGAGCAGACTGTGTCCAATGACGGCACCCCCCTACGAAAGGATCCCCATGGCGACTGAGTTCCTCATGCCAAAGCTCGGGCTCACGATGGAAGAGGGCACGATCCTCGAATGGCTGATCGCCGACGGCGACGCGGTTGAAATAGGCGCCGCCATCCTCCGTATCGAGACCGACAAGACCGAGACGGATGTGGAAGCCGCAACGTCAGGCCGATTGCACGTCGTTGGCCGCGTCGGCGACACGTTCGCATGCGGCGAACGGATTGGGTGGCTGCTCGCACCCGGTGAGGAAGCGCCGGCCGGGAGTGCTGCCACCGCAGCCGTCGCCCCCGCTCCACCGGCGCAGGCGCCGTCGCCCAGCGCCGTGGCCGTTGCACCTGTTGCCTCCGTCGTGGGTGGGCGAGTCATCGCGTCACCGTTGGCGAAACGCCTGGCTGCCGAGCAGGGCATCGACCTGCGAAGGGTGCGCGGCACCGGCCCGGAAGGCCGCATCGTCGCCGCCGACCTGGAAGACGTGACTGCACCAACTGCGCAACGCTCCGCGCAGCAATCGTCGAGTACATCGTCGACTGGTACGTGGCCGGCAACCGCAGCCGCTCGGCAACTGGCCGACCTGCTCGGCATCGACATCACCCGTGTGTCACTGGACCCCATCGACGGATACGTCACACGCGAATCCGTGGCCCGTCACGTCCGTGAGCTCCTTGCTTCGACAACGCCGACACCGGCGTCCGCGCCGACGCGCACCGCGGCTGCGAGCCCGAGCCTGCCACCTGCCACACAGACACCCTCGTCCACGGTTCGGCTCAGTGGCATGCGCGGCACGATCGCCAAGCGAATGCGCGACTCGCTGACGCAGATGGCACAGCTCACTCTGTTCATGGACGCGGACCTCGACGCAGTCGTCGCGGATCGCGCGCGGCGAGCCGCCAAGGGCGGAGCGCCCAGCTACACCGACTACGTCATCGCTGCAGCGGCGCGGGCACTCGTCAAGCACCCGATCGCCAACTCGCAGATCACCGACGACGGCGTGGCGCTGCTGCCGATCGCCCATGTGGGCATGGCCGTGGCGCTCGATGGCGGGCTGATTGTTCCCGTGATCACCAACACGGCAACGCGCGACCTCTCGTCGTTGAGCGCAGAATCCAGCCGGCTCGCCACCGCGGCACGCGCGGGTTCGCTGCAACTGACGGACCTCGAGGGAGGCACGTTCTCGGTCAGCACACTCGGCATGTTCGGCGTCGACGGCTTCACGCCCGTCATCAACCCGCCCCACACCTGCATCCTCGGTGTCGGCCGTTTGCGCGACGACCTCGTGCTCGATGACAACGGCGTCGTCGCTGCCAAGAAGCGCATCACGCTCAGCCTCACGTGGGATCACCGTGCCTTCGACGGCGCCCCAGCTGCAGCCTTCTGCAAGTCGATCGTCGAACTGCTCAACGATCCCGATGCGCTCGACGCGGCAACCAGCTGAGGAGCAACCGTGATCGATTACCAACACGTCTTCCACGTCGGTGTCCGGGTGCACAATATTGAGGCAGCGATGGCCGAGATCGGCGCCGGCATGGGCGTCATCTGGGCCGAGCAACGCGAGAACACAGAGCAGTCATTGTGGACCCCCGAGCACGGCCTCCAACGGCTGCATCTCAAGTACACGTACTCTGCCGAAGGCCCGCAGCACATCGAATTGCTCGAGGGGCCGGCGGGCAGCTTTTGGGACGGCCGCCACGACGCCGGCGCGCATCACCTCGGCGTCTGGGTGGACTCGGTCACCGAGGAGACCAACCAGCTGATCTCGAAGGGGTGGGCACTCGTCGGTGCCCAGTGCGACCCGAACGACGGCAATGGCTATGGAGCATTCAGCTACCTGCAGCCACCCAGCGGGCTGATCATCGAGTTAGTCGACCGCGCTGTACTCCCATTCTTCGAACAGTGGTGGGGCGCAGCGCTGCTCAAGTAGCTGTGGTAGCGGCCTCGCGGGCCCATCGGTAGTCGGCCTTGCCGTTCGGCGCGCGATACACCTCGTCCACGAACACCACCTGCCGAGGTGCCTTGAAGTCGGCGACAGTGAGCTTCACTGTGTCGATGATGTCCTGCGCCAACGTGGGGGCAGACACCGAGCAGACCAGTACGACGGTCTCGCCGAAACGGGCGTGGGGTACCCCGACGACAATGGCGTCCACCACTGTCGAATGCCGCCGGGCCGCAACCTCTACTTCTTCGGGATAGATCTTCTCGCCGCCGGAGTTGATGCACATCGAGCCTCGCCCGAGCAGGGCCACAGTGCCATCCTCGGCAATGGTGGCGAAGTCGCCCGGCACTGTGTAGCGCATGCCATCGATCACCAGAAAGGTCGACGCAGTCTTCGTATCGTCGTTCCAATAGCCGCGAGGCATCGCGCCGGCAGCCGCCAGCATCCCGGGGGTAGTGCTGCCGCGGGGGAGCACGGCGCCGGTGTCGGGGTGGATGGTGACCACGTTGGGGAGCGCGGTGAAGACGGCCGTCTCCGGGGGTTCCTGGCCAGGCAGCGTCATCGAGGTCGCAAACGGCCCGCCCTCCGACGCTCCGATCATGTCGAAGATCATCGCATTCGGGACACGCCGTTGGAACGCCCGCTTCTGTTCCGCGGAGAGGGTTGCCCCCGTCGACACGATACGAGTGACCGACGACAGGTCGCGGGCCTCGCCGCGACCGTGCGCCGCAAGGAGCGCCTCGTTGAGCGGCCGCGCGAACGCGTCGCCGACCAATGAGATCTGCGTCACCCGATGCCGTTCCACCAAGTCCCACAGCTCATCGGCGTCGAACGAGCGCCCGCCGAGCAGCACCACAGACCCGCCCATCACGAACGCACCAATGGCGAGAAACAGCGCCGTACCGTGCATCAACGGCGGGGCGCACAACATCACAGGGCTCCTCCCCTCGGCTTGCAGCCCTGCGGCGATGCGACCAACGTCGGCAACCGACGTGGGTACCTCAACACCGGCGGAGACGTAGGCGGTGAACGCAAGCGCGCCGAAGAGATCCACGTGACGCCACACGACACCCTTCGGGTTTCCGGTCGTTCCACCCGTGTACAGCATCAACAGGTCCTCGCCGGAGCGCGCAATGCGCGCGGCCGGCAAACAGCGGGCAACCACCTCGTGGTACCACTGCGCACCATCGACCAGCGGCGTCCCGTCGTCCACCTGTAACAGCGTGTGCACCGTGGCCATCATCGGCACCGCTTCGGCCACCCGGGCGCCGAGCGAACCGTGAAAGATCAGCACCTCGGCGCCGGCGTTGTCGCAGATGTAGGCGATTTCAGCCGGCTTGTAGCGATAGTTCACGTTCACCGGCGTGGCCCGCAGCTTGAACGCCGCATACGACGACTCGAGGTACTCGGTGCAGTTATACATCAACTGCGCAACGCGGGTGCCGGCACCGACGCCACGCTCGCCAAGCGCCGTCGCAAGACGCGCCGCATGCTCGTCGAGCTCTCGCCAGGTCAGCGTGAGCGGGCCGACTACGAGCGCAGTGTGGTCGGGCTGGGCGTCGGCGAAGGCCTCCCACAGGGTGGCCCAGTTCTCGCTCAGCCCTTCAGTGGCGCCGAGCTGCGGGCTCATCGATTGCCGCCATTGACGAGCAACGTTTGGCCCGTAATCCACGAGGCGGCGGGTGACGCGAGGAACACCACGGCGTTGGCCACGTCGTCCGGTGTGCCCAGCCGACCCAAGGGCACGCCCCAGTCGGCGGCCAACTTCGGAAGGTCCTCCTCGGTGGCCTTGAAGAACTCCATGAAGACTTCAGTGGGAACCGGCCCCGGAGCGACACCGTTGACGCGCACCCGGCGCGACGCAAGCTCCAGCGAGAGCGTTCGCGTCAGGCTGTCGACTCCGGCTTTGGCGGCCGCGTACGGACCGTTGTTGGGTGAGCCCTTGAGCGCTGCTCCCGAGGAGATGTTGATGATCGACCCACCGTCATTGATGACGCGGGCGGCTGCACGAGCGCAGGTGAACACCGCCCGCAGGTTGACGTCGAGCTGATAATCCCACTGAGCGTCTGGCATCTTCGCCAGCTTTCGGGGCGTGCGATCGTCTGCGCCACCCGCGTTGTTGACCCACAGCGTGACGCTGCCCATCTCCGCCTTCGCGCGGTCGGCAAGCGTCTCGACGAATGCACCGTCGGTGATGTCGCCGGCGATCGCGAGGGCCCGCCTTCCGAGCTGGCGCACCACGTCGGCGACGGCGTTGATTTCATTCTCTCGACGAGCGGTGAGCACCACGTCGCACCCGGCCTGCGCGAGGGCCACAGCAATACCTTCGCCGATGCCGCGACCGGCGCCTGTCACCACCGCCACACCGTCCGTCAATCCGAATCGATCCAGCACCGTGTCAGTCATGTCATGTCCTTGTCGTCTGCTTGTCGTGAGTGCCGATTTGGCTCGAAACTGCGCGGTGAAACTGATGTTGAACGACCCCCACCACGCGGGGAACCGACAGTACTCCGACAAACAAACGGACAGTTCAGTGGACTACGTTCACCGCATGGGGATTACAACAGCAGAGTTCGTCAAGACCTATCTCGCCGAGATGAGCGACACCGACATTGATCTCGAACGGCTTGTCACCGAGCCCAGCGGGTTGACCGGCGATGGCATGAATGAAGCGATCGGCCACCCCGATGTCGGCACGCTGGGCATCCCATTGATGGCCGACTTCATGGCGCCGGTGGGCTCGATGTACTACGACGCGATCTTCGGTGCCTTTCATGGTCAGCTGGCCATCCGCCAGTGGCTCGTGCCGGCGATGGCAGAGATCGGGTTCATCGACTTCGTCCCAATGGCCGCGCCGCTGATGTTCGACGACGGTGAGGGTGGCACGTCACTGGACGAGTGGCAGATGGTGATGAATCTCGAGGGGCAAAAGATCCCGCTGTCGCGCGGTGTCAGCGTGCGTAAATATCGCGACGGCTGGATCACCTGGGCGTGCGATGTCTACGACACCGGCGCATTCCGCCAGCCGCCGCCGCCCGACATGGCAGGCCCGCCGCCGCCGCCACTGCCCCCGTGCCCAAACCTCGCATGGGCCACCGACACCGCAGTGGCGCTTCGCGACCCCCGCCACATCGACACGCCCTTCCACCCAACGGACTCGGTCTACATCGACCCAATCGCCGGCGAGTTGCACGGCGCGGCGGCTATCACTGCGTGGCTCGCTGACGTGAACGCGACCTCCGCCATCGGGGCGGTAGAGGCCATAGGCCCGCTGGCCTCCGACGGCGTCACGTCGGTGCAGGAGTGGAAGCGGCAGACGGTGCTGGACGACGGTTTCGCCTCGACACTGCGCGGCACCAGCGTTCGTCGCGTGGTCGACGGTCTGGTTGTGTACGCCGCCGACTACTACGACACCACACCCCCCAGCGGGCCGCAGCGATAGCGAGCCCTGATTCTCTCCTGAGGGCCGCGATATGGTCGAATGTGGTATGAAATTCGGCCTCGCATTTGCCAGCAGCATCGGAACTGATCCAGCCTCGGCGCTGGAGATCACCAGGGTCGCCGAGGCTGTTGGCTTCGAGTCGGTGTGGGGTGGCGAACACGTCGTGATGCCCACCACGATCTCTTCGCCGTACCCGTACACATCCGACGGCAAGATCCCCGCAACTCCGGACACATACATCCCCGATCCGCTGATCTGGCTGGCGTACGTGGCCGCCGCCGCCCCGACGTTGCGTCTTGGCACCTGCATCCTGATCCTGCCCCAACGGAACCCGCTCGTGCTCGCCAAGGAGCTTGCAACGCTGGATCATCTTTCGGGTGGTCGCGTCGAACTGGGCATCGGTGTCGGCTGGATGAGGGAAGAGTTCGACGCCCTTGGGGTTCCGTGGGACCATCGTGGAAAACGCAACGACGAGTACCTCGCAGCGATGCGCACCGTCTGGTCCGGCAGCCACGTCGAGTTCCACGGCGAGTTCGT
>JAYVVY010000011.1:0-23894 GCA_043786575.1 Ilumatobacteraceae bacterium | reverse complement strand
GGCGTCGAAGGTCACCGGCATGTGCGCCGGGCCGAAGATGCCAACGCCGTCGGGTTTCCATTCTGTGGGGCCATCGAGACGCAGGTTGGGCATCCGCTGTGCAAGCAGCGGGAGCGCTTCTTGAAGCTCCGCGCGGGCGAGCGACTGGCCGAGGCAATAGTGGATGCCCGAGCCAAACGTGAGCTGCGGCTGGTCGCCCTTTTGGGCCGTGATGTCGAACGCTTCTGGTTCGGCAAACACTGCGCCGTCGCGGTTCGCTTCGGCGAGGCCAACACCCATGAATGTCCCGGCGGGGAAGAGAACATCTCGGTACTCGATGTCAACACTTGCGAATCGGGCCGTTCCACGCACGGCGCCGAAGTACCGCATTGTCTCCTCGACTGCGCGCTGGGCAAGCTCGGGCCGTTCAGCGAGTAGTGCCCACTGGTCCGGGTACTGGGCGAAGAGCCCGAGTGCGCAGCCGAGCTGATTGCGAGTGGTGTCGGTGCCGCCGATGATGACCGCGTTGACCATCATGACCAGTTCATCGTTGCTGAGACGATCACCGGCTTCTTCCATCGCGATGAGGTCGGTCAGCAGGTCGTCGGCGGGCTTGTCTCGACGATCGGCGATGAGGTTTCGCGTGTACTGATCGAGTTCGTCCTGCGCTCGCATGATGAGGTCCAACTTGCTGACCATGTCGGCGGAGAACACTTCGAGAATGTCGTTGGCCCAGCGGCTGAACAGCTGCCAGTCCTCTTTCGGGGCGCCCAGCAGCTCGCAGATGATGGGAATCGGGTAGGGCTCGCAGATGTCGGCGGCCACGTCGGCGCGGCCGGCGAGCGACACGCGATCGACCAGGTCGTTGATGACGGCGCGCATCGTCGGGCGCAGACGCTCGGTCTGGCGAGGCGAGAAGGCGGGTGCCACCAGCCTGCGCAAGCGAAGGTGCACGTCACCCTCAGCCGAGAGGATGCTCACACTTTGCCGACTGAGGAACGTTTCGTTGGTGACACCCATCATCTCTGGGAGGCGGCCAACAGCACTGTGCCAGCGCTTGTCGCGCAGAATTCCGGTGACGTCGTCGTAGCGCCACACGCTGAATCCGAACATGCTTCGTGCCAGCCACGCTCCGTCGGGAAACTTCATCCTGTTCGCGTGGCGGTCGTCAAAGGAGGCGTCGTCGGGGGCTATCTCAGGCAGATCGAGTTCGTGCACCAGTGTGGCCATGCCGCAACGCTACGCGCGTCGCGGTGCGGACAAGTTCATTCGAGCGGGTACTCGCACTGGTGGGCGGGCACTCGGATCGTCGGTCGTGCTAGGTGAGGGCCGAGAGCGGGTCGACGAACGTTGCGCCCAAGAACTCGGCGACAGGGGCGTTGGTGATGTGGCCGTTGTGGGTGTTGAGGCCCAGCGCGAGGGCACCGTCTCGAGCACAGGCGGCTGCAACGCCGTGTACGGCGAGGTCGAGCTGATAGGGCAGTGTGGCGTTGGTGAGCGCGTAGGTGCTGGTGTGCGGCACGGCGCCGGGCATGTTGCCGACGGCGTAATGCAAGACACCGTGCAGCTCGTAGACGGGTGCGGCGTGGGTGGTTTCATGGATGGTCTCGATGCAGCCGCCTTGGTCGACAGCGACGTCGACGATGACGGCGCCCGGCTTCATCGTGCGCACCATGTCCTCGGTGACCACGATTGGGGCACGGCCGCCAGCGACCAGCACTGCGCCGATGACAAGATCCGCGTCGGCAAGGTTGCGCTCCAGCGCACCACGGTTGGAGGCCAGCGTGACAATGCGACCCTTGTTGATCTGGTCGACCCAGCGCAGCCGGTCGAGGTTCTTGTCGAACAGCACCACTTCGGCTTCCATGCCCGCAGCGATCCACGCCGAGTTCCAGCCGACGTTGCCAGCACCGAGTACGACCACCTTCGCCGGCTGAACACCCGGCGCTCCGCCCATCAGCACCCCCCGCCCGCCGTTGTGGCGCTCCAAATAGTGGGCCCCTATCTGTGGCGCCAGCCGGCCGGCTACTTCACTCATCGGTGCCAGCAGCGGTAACGCGCCGCCGGCCAACTGCACCGTCTCGTACGCAAGGGCCGTGGTGCCAGCCGCGGTCAGCGCCTTGGCCACTTCGGGGTAGGCGGCCAGGTGCAGGTAGGTGAACAGGGTGAGATCGGCGCGCAGGTAGCCGAATTCTTCCGCCTTGGGCTCCTTCACCTTGACGACCATTGCTTGGCCCCACGCATCGGCCGCGGTGGGGACGATGGTGGCGCCAGCGGCGCGATAGTCGTCGTCGCGGAAGCTGGCGCCCTCGCCCGCGCCCGTCTCGACGAATACCTCGATGCCGTGGCGTTCGAACTCGCGCACCCCGTCGGGCGTCATCGCCACGCGGTACTCCTGCGTCTTGATCTCCTTGGGCACGCCCAACGTGCGAATCTTGGTGGTCGTGGTCATGGCGCCATCATCGCGCTGTTGGTCCTGTGCCTCGCGCACATCTGACTGGCTACCATCTTTGTTCGAGCGCATTGGGGCGCTCCCACATAAGGGGATTCATTCCGCGTGAAGGCGTTCAAGAACTTCGTCAATGGCGAGCATGTCGAGGCGGCCGACGGTCGTACCACCAATGTGGTCAACCCGGTCACCGGCCAGGTGTACGCCACGGCACCGTTGTCGGCTCAAGCCGACGTGGATGCAGCGATGGGTGCCGCTGCAACGGCCTACGAGAGCTGGCGTGAGACCACCCCCAGCGAGCGCTCGTTGGCGCTGTTCCGCATTGCCGACGCCGTCGAGGCGCGCGCGGAGGAACTGATTGGCCTTGAAGTCGAGAACTGCGGCAAGCCCACTCACCTGGTCCGCAGCGAAGAGATCCCGCCGATGGTCGACCAGATTCGCTTCTTCGCAACGGCCGCCCGCCACCTCGACGGTAAGAGCGCCGGCGAGTACATGCGCAACATGACATCCATCATTCGTCGTGAGTCCATCGGCGTGTGTGCGCAGGTGGCCCCGTGGAACTACCCGATGATGATGGCCGTGTGGAAGTTCGCTCCTGCGCTGGCCGCAGGTAATACCGTCGTCCTCAAGCCCAGCGACACAACACCGGCCACCACCGGCCTGTTGGCCGAGATTGCGGCTGAGTTCCTGCCCGCTGGTGTGTTCAACGTGATCTGTGGCGACCGCGATACCGGCCGCCAGATGGTGCTGCACGACACGCCCGCAATGGTCAGCATCACCGGTTCGGTGCGCGCCGGTATGCAGGTCGCCGAGGGCGCCTCGCACAGTCTGAAGCGGGTGCATCTCGAACTCGGTGGCAAAGCGCCGGTCGTGGTGTTCGACGACGCCGATATCGCTGCTGCCGCGGAGGGCATTGCAATCGCCGGCTATTTCAATGCCGGTCAGGACTGCACCGCTGCGACGCGTGTGATCGCCGGCCCTGGCATCTACAAGGATCTGGTGGCCGCGCTGGCCGAACAGGCCAAGGGCATTCGTACCGGCAGTCCCGATGACGAAGAAGTGCTGTACGGCCCTGTCAACAACGCCAATCAGCTGGCTCACGTCAGTGGCCTCGTCAACCGCACGCCGTCGCACGCGAACGTGGTTGCCGGCGGCAGTGCCGTCGGTGGCGACGGCTTCTTCTTCCAGCCCACGGTCATCGCCGACCTGCGTCAGGACGACGAGATGATCCAGAACGAGATCTTCGGTCCGGTTATCACCGTCCAGCAGTTCAGTGATGAGGCCGAGGCGCTGCGCTGGGCCAACGGCGTCGAGTACGCGCTGGCCAGCAGTGTGTGGACGAAGGACTTCGGCCGGGCGATGCGGATGGCGAAGCGCCTCGACTTCGGTTGCGTGTGGATCAACACGCACATCCCGCTGGTTGCCGAGATGCCCCACGGCGGCTACAAGAAGTCGGGTTACGGCAAGGACCTATCGTCCTACGCGCTCGACGACTACACCCGCATCAAGCACGTCATGGCCAACCTCGACAGCTGAACGGCACGAGAGTTGAGTCCAAGTTGGGCTAGTGAGCGCCCCAGGTGAAGGTCTGCTTCACCAGGTCGAGATAGATGAAGGTTTCGGTGCTGCGAACACCCTTCACACTGCGAATGCGGTTGGTCAGGTCCAGCAGCTCACCATCGTCGGCGACGACTACCTCCGCCATCAGGTCGAATGAACCGGCGCTGACCACGAGGTAGTCGATGTCGCGCATGGCCTGCAACGTCTTGGCGATGTCATCGGTGGGGCCTTCGGTGCGCACACCGATCATCGCCATTCGACGCTTGCCGTGCGACAACGGGTTGGTGACAGCGACCACCTGCATCACGCCGGAGTCGATGAGCCGCTGGACGCGCTGGCGCGCTGCGGCTTCGGACAGCCCAACAGCCGCGCCAAGCCGGGTGTAGGGCACCCTGCCGTCGCGTTGTAGCTCTTCAATGATCGCCCGATCTGTCTCGTCGATCTGTGTTCCCATTCGATCCATCGCTACGGATACTGGCCCTCCCTGGCCGATTTCGCAAGGTGTTCCGTGGCGCGCACGCTGTTCATCAACGGTTTCCTTGCATGTCGGCTGTTGTCCATGCAACGGTAGGGCTACTGATGCTGCACAACCTGATTCACGACGATCATGCTGGATGTGCCTACACTCTGGCCTCGAAGGACAGCGCCGCGACCTCTCACGAGGGTGTTTCATGGCAGGGTAGGTGTGGGCAAGTCGCCCACCTTGATTTCTCGGGGGAGACAGCGTGACGGACACGACATCAATGTCGGTCAACAACGAGCACAAGGGTGATCGGGGCGCCGTCGAGCTGCAGAACGTCACCAAGCGCTTCGGGGCGATGGTCGCCGTCGACGGCTTGAACCTTTCGGTGCAACCCGGTGAGTTTCTGTCGCTGCTCGGTCCGTCGGGCTGCGGCAAGACGACGACACTGCGAATGCTTGCCGGCTTCGAGCAGCCCGACGAAGGCTTCATTCGCATCAGCGGTCAGTACGTGCAGGGCATCCCCCCGTACAAGCGCGACGTCAACACCGTGTTTCAGCACTACGCACTGTTCCCGCATATGACGGTCGCCGAGAACGTGGCATACGGCCTGCGTCAGAAGGGCGTTCCCAAGTCCGAGGTCGGGGTGAGGGTCCGCGAGGCGTTGGACATGGTCAAGATGAGCAAGCTCGCAGAGCGTAAGCCGCGGCAGATGTCCGGTGGCCAACAGCAGCGGGTGGCGGTGGCACGCGCACTGGTGAATCGGCCCAGCGTGTTGCTGCTCGACGAGCCGCTCGGAGCCCTCGATCGCAAGCTCCGCGAGGAAATGCAGATCGAGTTGAAGTTGCTGCAGAGCCAGCTCGGAATCACGTTCGTGTTCGTCACGCACGACCAGGAGGAGGCCATGAGCATGAGCGATCGAATCGCAATCATGCTCGAGGGCCACATCGAACAACTTGCGGACCCAGAGACGGTGTACGAGCGGCCTTCGTCCGCGTTCGTAGCGGGGTTCGTCGGACGCAACAACTTCTGGAAGGGTGTTGCGACGCAGGATGGAGTCGTTGCAGATGACGGCACCGTGTTCGTCGTGGCGAAGCCTGATGAGCAGGTTGCGGTCGGCGACCCGGCACTCGCAGCGGTTCGTCCGGAGAACTTCCAACTCGTCTCGCAAGACCCGGGGCTCGGTCGGAACTCGATACCCGGTTCGGTTGCAAGCGTCGCCCACTTCGGCGACACCCTGCAGTACGTCGTGCGCACAGGCAGCCGCGATGTGCTGGTGCTGACGCCACGCGCCAATGCGCTGCGCCTATCCGTCGGCGACGACGTGTGGTGCACGTTCACTGCATCCGACGTGTATTCCTTCTCGGCCCGTCAGGCCAGCCTTGTCATGGCCGAGCCCTCGGTCGAACCCGCACACTGATCACTCCACACCACACCACAATTTCTCCCACCACCAAGGAGCATCAAATGGCATCACAGCCAGAACCCATTAAGATCCTCGCCCCCGCCAGTTTTCGCGAGAAGCTGAGCCGTCGGTCCCTTTTCCAAGTCGGTGGCGCAGCTGCTGGCCTGGCAGTGATTGCAAGTGCGTGCGGTGATGACAGCACCTCATCCAGCGATACCTCCGGTAGTTCGGGCTCTACTGCGAGCAGCGACACCACCGCCGCAGCGGCAGCTCCCGGTACCCAGGCGTCGGGCGACTGGAGCCGAGTGATCAACAAGTCGAGCGGGACTCTGTCGATGTACACCTGGGGCGACTACAACGACCCCGAGATCGTCGGCGCCTTGGCAGACAGTGACCTGGGTGTGTCGATGAAGGTCGACTACTACGCCAGCAACGAAGACCTGATCACCAAGCTCTCCACCGCCGGCGATTCCAGCGGCTTCGACATCGTCGTGCCAACCGGCCCGTTCATCCCGCAGATGATCGAGAAGGGCCTACTGGAGAAGTTCGACAAGTCGTTGCTCCCGAACATCGTCAACGTCGATCCGCTGTACCTCGCTCGGGACTGGGACCCGGGCAACGAGTACTCCGTGTGCAAGGACTGGGGGAGCACCGGCTGGATGTACGACACCTCTCAGATCTCGAAGGACATCGCCACCTGGCAGGACTTCATGGACGCGTGCATCAACGAGGCCAGCGGCAACTGTTCCATGCTCGACAGCGCACCAAACGTGCTCGGCATGTACTTCTGGGCCAACGGCATCAACTGGACCACTGAGAAGACCGAGGACTACGACGCCGCCGAGAAGTACCTCGTCGACGAGCTCGCCTCGCACATCAAGGCGTTCGACAGCTACCCCAGCACCGCGTTGGCCGAAGGTTCCTACGCGCTGTCGATGATCTGGAACGGCGACGCCCGCCAGGCCTTCGTCCGCATCAAAGATGCGGGCGGCAACCCGGCCGATTGGAAGTGGGTGCTGGGTGCTCCTGCGACCGAGCTGTGGATGGACAACTACTGCATCCCGGTCGGCGCTCCCAACATCGAGGCGGCCCACTCCTGGATCAACTGGCTGCTCATCCCCGAGATCTCGATCCAGGACCTCAACTACCACGGCTACCACAGTGGCATGAAGAACATGCCACAGCTGATTTCGGAGCTGCTGCCCGACCTGGTCAACGGCGACATGATCTTCTTCACCGACGATCAGGTGAAGAACATGCAGACGGGTGCCGTCAACTCGGCACAGGACCGGATCACGGCGGTGTACGACAAGATCAAGGCCAAGGCCGCAGGCTGACGGTGTCGTCCACGATCGCTCCGACAGCGAAGAGGAGATGGCGGGGGCCGAAGTTCGCCCTCGCCATCCCCTCGATGATCTGGTACACGCTGTTCTTCATCGTCCCGATCGCGTTCATCGTCGTGTACTCGTTCGGCACGAAGGACTCGACGCAGCGGATTCCGGTTGACCTCAGCAACCTGACGATCAAGAACTACACCGAGATCTTCAAGGGCCCGGCGCTGAAGACGTTCAAGCAGACGTTGAAGATCGCGGTCTTGGCGACGACCCTCTGCCTCGTCGTCGGCTTCCCGGTGGCGTACTTCATCGCGTTCAAGGTGAAGGAGAAGTGGCGCGCGCTGCTGTTGGCCCTCGTGGTGATCCCCAGCTTCACCAGCTTCCTGATCCGCACCATTGCGTGGCGAATCCCGCTGTCCCCCAACGGGCAGTTGTCGAAGTGGTTGCAGGACATGGGATTGATCGACCACCCGATCGCGATATTGCAGACGGCCACGGCAGTGCAATTGGCGATCGTGTACAACTACCTCGGCTTCGTGATCCTGCCGCTGTTCGTCGCGCTCGATCGCATCGACATCCGCATGCGGGAAGCCAGCAAAGACCTCGGTGCTGGCCGCTTCGCCACGTTCATGGGGGTCACGCTGCCACTGGCCGGCCCCGGTATTGCGGCCGCAGTCCTCCTCACGTTCATCCCGATGTGCGGCGACTACATCACCGCCACCGTGCTGGGCGGTGCGAAGGGCAACATGATCGGGGCGATGATCGCCAGCCAGTTCAGTGGCTCTCAGAACTGGTCGGCCGGCGCCGCGATGGCGGTCTTGATGATCATCGCCGTGTTGCTGACCCTTGCGATCGGCGCCGGCCTGTTCGTGCTGGTGCGCTTCCTTGCCCGCAAGTCGTCCGCGCTCTTCGACGGGGTCCGTCAGGGGCTCTACGAACGGCGCATGCAGTCGGCGATCTCGGCCACCGGCGAGCATCGTCAGGGCCGCGACTGGTTCGTGCCGGTGGCAGCTCTGTGGACGCTGCTGGTGCTGCTGTTCATGTTCGTGCCGATCATGCTGGTCATCTTCTACTCGTTCAACAGCGGTGGCTCCTTGACGATCTGGGCAGGTGGCTTCACCACTGGCTGGTGGGGCAAATTGTTCCGGATCGATGAGACCATGTCGATGCTGATCGCCTTCTTCTCGATCCTGATTGTCGGCATCGCGCTGCCGTACGTGTTTCGGCTCGCGACCGGGAAGCGCAACCGCCTCTTGTCGAAGTGGTCGGGGCCTGTTGCCTTCGTCGTTGCCCTCGTCTATGCGGGGGAGACCACCAACTGGTTCCGTGACATCTTCCGCGACGTCAACGTCGGTGACGCGATGCGAAACTCGTTCCTTGCTGCCATCGGCGCCACTCTCATCTCGGTCGTCATCGGTGGCCTCGCCGGCACGGCGCTCGCCCGGCGTCCGGGCAAGTGGACTGTGGTGTTCATGGCAATGATCTTCTTGATCCTCGTCACACCCGAGATCATGGATGCCATCTCGCTGTCCACCTGGTTCCCGTGGCTCGGCGACAACGTGCCCTTCCTCGGCAAGCAGTTCAACCGTGGCAGCTCGGGGCCATTCTCCTTCGGCATTTACCGCCTGTGGGTGGGTCAGTCGCTGTATGCCTCGGCCGTTGTCACGCTCATCGTGCGTGCTCGGCTCGCCGGCCTGGACGAGTCGTTGGAGGAAGCCGCCGCCGACCTGGGTGCACCGCCGGCGCGTGCGTTTCGGCAGATCACCCTGCCGCTCATCTCCTCTGCACTGATGGCCGGTGCGCTGCTGTCGTTCACTCTGTGCATCGACAACACTGTCATCTCGGCCCTCATCTCGGATGCCGGTTCGTCAACGTTCCCGGTGGCATTGCTCAGCGCGGTGAAGAGTGCCATCAAACCGTTCTGGGGTGTCGGTGCCGTCGTGCTGTTCCTGATCACGATGTCGGCACTGGGCTTCGTGGCGTCGGTGCTGCGTAAATCGGGCGAATCTTCGAGCCAGATCGCCGCGATGATGGCCGGCAGCTGACACTTCCTCATGCGAGTCGTTGTTGTCGGTGCGGGCTTGGCCGGTCTGCGTGCAACCGAGGTGCTGCAGGCGGCAGGCTGCGAGGTCACGTTGATCGAGGGCGGTCATCGGGTGGGCGGGCGAGTGCGCTCGGTCAGCGCGCCGTTTGCCGCAGGGCAGGTGGCGGAGAGCGGCGCCGAGTGGATCGACTCGATTCATGTTCGCCTCCTGGAGAAGCTGGACCGTTTCGGCATCCAGCAACTGGGTGCGGGCGAGCAGTGGACCACAATTCGCCGCTGGATCCACCGCAACGGCGAGCTCCTTGGGCCCGAGCAGGTTCGTGCGGCCGAGCCCGGCGTTTACGACGAGCTCGACGAGTTCGACCGCATCGTGGAGTCCGCAGCCCACGGCATCACCGACCCGTCTCGGCCGTGGCTGCACGCCGAGGCGGCGGCGCTTGACGCATTGTCGCTGGCCGACGTTGCCGCGCAAGCCGAGTTGGGCGAGCTGGCACGGCTGTTCAAGTATCGCGATTCGCAGGGCGAATTTGCTGAGGAGCCGGGCCGCGTGTCGTTACTCTTCGTCGCGCAGCAGCGGGCGTATCACGCGCGGCACAGCCACGGCGCCACGGTGAAGTCGCATCGGGTTGCCGGTGGGTTCAGCGCGGTCGCTGAAGGAATGGCAGCGCCGCTGGGCGACGTGTTGTCCTTCGGCGAGCATCTCGTCGGCATCGACCAGGACGCGGACGGCGTGGTCGTGTCCACCGACCGACGCACATTGCGGGCCGACCACATGGTGGTTGCAACGTCGTTGGTGCCGCTGCGCCGGGTTGCCTTCCACACCTTGCCTCCAGCGGAGCTGCGGGCCGCTATCGACGAACTGGGCTATGGCACCGTCACCAAGACTGCTGTGCAATGGTCACAGCGGCAGTGGCCTGCCGGGTACGCAACAACTGCCGGTCGCGCGCAACGCGTCTACGAACCAACGATCGACCAACCGGGCGAGCCTGGCGTGCTGATGGCGTATTGCGGTGGCGATGGTGGCCGCGAGTGGGCTCGACTTTCCGAGGCCGACCGTCTCGCGTTGGCGGCGAGTGAGATGGCGACGATGCACCATCTCACCGACACGCCGCTCAACGGATTCTCGCGCGCGTGGAACGCCGAACCACGCTTCGGTGGGTCGTACGCGGTATACGAACCCGGCCAGGTCACCGCCCACTGGAAGGTGCTGCGCGAACCGTGGGGTCGGGTACACCTGGCCGGTGAACATGTGGCGGCGTGCACCGGTTACATGGAGGGTGCGCTGGAGAGCGGAGAAAACGTCGCTGCCCGAATTGTGGGCGCCGGATAGCCTTTCGTCATCATGTCTGCTCATCACCATGCCAAGTAGTTCCGCACCCCGAGTCGCTCTGGCGCCCGAGGGTGCGCCCACCTGGATGGCCGATGCCATCACGGCAGGTGGCGGTCAGCTGGTGCCCGTGGCCAATGCAGAAGCTCTGGTGTGGGGTGCGCCGCGCGACCCCGAGGCATTGCGCCACGCACTGCACGACGTGCCCGGGCTGGCGTGGGTGCAGCTTCCTTTTGCAGGCATCGAGACCTTTGTCGACCTGGTCGACGACGAGCGTGTATGGACGTGCGGCAAGGGTGTGTACGCCGAGCCGGTCGCGGAGATGGCGCTCGCGCTTGCACTCGCAGGGTTGCGTCACCTGGGCACCTATGTGCGCGCGACGCAGTGGCAGCGCCCGCACGGCCGCAATCTGATCGGAGCCAACGTCACCATTCTCGGTGGCGGTGGCATCACCGAACATCTGCTGCGGCTACTCGCTCCGTTCGACTGCCACGTGACCGTGGTACGCAATCGCGTCGCCGATATGAAGGGTGCCGACGATGTGGTGGAACCCGACCGCTATGTCGACGCGCTGGCCGGAGCAGACGTGGTCTTCGTTGCATTGGCGTTGACACCCGAGACCGAAGGGATGATCTCTCGCTCAGAGCTGGAGCAGATGTCGTCGCACGCGTGGATCGTCAACGTTGCCCGCGGCCGGCACATCGTCACCGACGATCTTGTGTGGGCTTTGCAGAACGGCGTCATCGGCGGCGCTGCGTTGGATGTCACCGACCCCGAGCCGCTGCCCGCCGACCATCCGCTGTGGTCGCTGCCCAACTGCATCATCACTCCCCACGTCGGCAACACGCCGGAGATGGCTATCCCATTGCTCTCCGAACGGATCACCACCAACGTTCGTCGTTTCGCCGCCGGCGAGCCGCTGATCGGGCTGATCGACTTCGAGCTCGGATACTGAGCCCGATGAGCGTTGATCAGCCAGTGACTGTGTCCGCGGGTGCAGTCGCTGGTGCGCTGGCCGACGCAGGTCGTCGATCTGTGTTTGCGGCCGTGCAACTCGGTGCCGCGCACATCGACGATGTGGTGACGGTGACCGAACTGACCGTCGCTCAGGTGGGCAAGGCGTTGGCTAAATTGGTCGATCTCGGCCTGATCAACGCCGAGGGTGGACGACTGTTGGTCGCTGGCGAGGTGTTCCAGCAGGCGGCACGAGATGCGCTCGCACGGCCCGCGCCGAGCGAGCACGACTCGTTGCCCGTTGCCGATCGCAAGGTGATGAATGCGTTTGTGGTCGAGGGTCGCCTGGTTGCCATTCCGACGTCGCCCGCCAAGCGGCTGGTGATACTTGACTGGCTCGCTCAGATGTTCGAGCCTGGCCGCCGTTACAGCGAAGCGATGGTCAATCTCACCATTGGCCAACGCCATGCGGACACCGCTGCCTGGCGTCGGTATCTGGTCGATGAAGGCTTCCTCGATCGTGAGGCCGGGGTGTACTGGCGTAGCGGTGGCAGTGTCGCAAGCGAATCGTCGAGCTGATCATCGCGCCGAACGAGACTCTCTACGAAACGCTCGGCGTTGGCCGCACCGCATCGTTTGACGAAGTCCGCGCTGCGTACCGTCGGGCTGCGCGCGCCAACCATCCCGATACGCATGGTGAAGCCAGTGCTGTTCAGATGGCTGCTATCAACGAGGCCTGGCGAGTGCTCGGCGATCCGCAGCGGCGTCGAACGTACGACCTCTCGCTGGCCGATCCCGTCTCGCTGCAGGCCGCACGAGAGAGCCCGGCGGTGGATTTCATCGAGCCGCGCCACAACCCGCTCGCCCGGTACCAGGACCCGCCCCGGTTTCCCTGGCGGCTGATGGCCTGGTTGGCGGCGGGCGGAATCGCACTGGTGATGTTGGGCGTGCTGACCGCCGGCGACCCGGTGCCACCGAAGGTGGACAACGTGCTCAACCCCGGCGACTGTGTGATCATCGAAGCCAATGGTGACGCCGCCGAGCGCCTGTGCACGGACCCACATGATGCAACGGTGAAGGTGCTCCTGACCCTGAACGAACGCTGCCCGGAGGGCACCGAACCCCACCGAGACCGCCAAGGCTTGGGCACCGCCTGCCTCGTGCTCACATAAACTGCCAAATTGCGCGCCTGTCCGGAACCGGTTTCCGCAGGTTTCGGCGGTTGTCGGCGAGAGGTTGGCTGCTAGCCTTCCGATGCCATTGAGGGCGATTAGCTCAGTCGGCTAGAGCGCTACGTTCACACCGTAGAGGTCATGGGTTCGAGCCCCGTATCGCCCACCAACAAGGCCCCGCCACGGCGGGGCCTTCGTAGTTTTCCGCTGAACCCGGCGACCGCTCGGCGCTCGTAGCGGGGCTTCCTGAAAGGGTACGTGGGGTTCTGGGAAGTACCAGTTGCGAACACATTGAACCGAACGACACGGCTTTCTTGCTGGGGGTGTGCGGGCACGCACGGTCGGTGGTGGCACCCCGTGTTTGTGAGTGCGTGTCCGCTCTGCGGGACACTGTGGCGAGTAGCTTCAGCGCATGG
Organism: Ilumatobacteraceae bacterium; assembly: GCA_043786575.1. GTDB lineage: Bacteria > Actinomycetota > Acidimicrobiia > Acidimicrobiales > Ilumatobacteraceae > UBA668. Next base: position 10,794 of record JAYVVY010000011.1, on the reverse strand, counting down.
CGCGATTGTGCGAACGACCTGGCTGTTCGCAGCCAGCGGAGGTGATGTACGGCATCGACGCCGAACACCTCGTCGTCTGGATCGAGTCGCTCGATGGCACGCAGTCGTATCGGGCCGGCGTGCTGTGCCGTCGTCACGCCGATGCAATGGTCGTGCCGCTCGGCTGGATGCTCGACGACCGTCGCGAGCCGGTGCCGCGCCTGTTCAAGACCCGCGACACCCCCGCCGCCGCTCCGCGCCCACGCCGCCACCGCACGCACCCTGCACGCGACGAGACCGGTCAGCTATCGCTGACCGATCCCGAACGTATTGTCGAGGCTGATTTGGAGGTGGCCGCTGAGCCGTCAGCCGCTCCCGAAGTCGCTGCGCGGGTCGAGCCGAGCGAAGCGCCCGCACCGTGGAAGCCGGTGTTCGATCAGCGTGACGACCTTGATGGTTTGCTCACGGCTCGCAGTCCACTGCTCTCCCGGGCATTCGGCAAGCGCGACCAGCCGCCGGCGAACTAGCCCGAATCAGCTGGCGCAGTTGGTGGCTGCCCAGGTCTCGACCTTGGCGCGTCGCTCGGTGATGCGTGCACTGGCCTTCGCCAGCCGAGCGAGGCGACGGTCGATGTGCTGCACGCGGTCGGTGTCGCCGTTGGCCTCGGCCTCTGCGCGCCGTTCCTGCAGCACCGGAATGCGTTCGCTGATCCGCGATTGAATCTCGGCGGCACGGGCCTGCACTTCGTCGACCTTGTCGCACTTCTCCTCAGTCGTGAGGTGCTTGCGACCGCTGCCGCCGCCATCGCGGATGCCGGATGCAGAGGCAATTGCGCCGAAAGCAAGTGTGCCGCTGAGCGCGATGGTGGTGAAGCCGACGATGAGCTTGTTGTGCTGTTGCATGATGGGTTCCTTTGTCCTGTCCGCTGTCCTTGCCGCCGGGGTGGCGGGGGTGATGGCTTCACTGTGGGCGAAGGGTGTGATGAATCTGTGAGCGATTGGTCATCGATCGGCGATACTGCACGGATGGATGTGCACGCGACACTCGATGCCCCGTGCGGTGCAGACCGGCTGTTTGCGTACGTCGACGATCTGGCGCAGTACCCGCTGTGGATGGACCTGCTGCATCGCGTCGAGCCATTGGGAACGGGTGATCCTGCATGGCACGTCGAACTGCGCGCCAGGGTTGGTCCGTTTGCGCGCAGCAAACGACTCCGCATGCGTCGCACTGTCTACGACCCAGTCACCCACCGGGTGGTGTTCGAGCGGGCCGAGGCGGATGGCCGCACGCACAGTCCCTGGGTGCTGCGTGCGGAGGTGCTGGAGCACGACGGCGTCAGCACGTTGCATATGCACCTTCACTACGGCGGCGCACTGTGGACGGCTGGCGTGTTGGAGCGCGTGCTGGCGGATCAGATCACGAACGGACGCGAGCGCCTCATTGCGCTGGTGCGTTCCACGCACTGAACCGGCCATCGGCCCGACGTTCCAGCTGCAGGGGTAGCCCGAAGCATTTGCTGAGCGACGCATTGTTCAAACCTTCGTCCAACGGACCCTGCGCAATTGCGTGGCCCTCGAGCAACATCAGCACATGCGTCATCCCTGGCGGCACCTCGTCGAGGTGATGGGTGACCAGCACCAGCGGCGGCGCCGCGGGGTCGAGGGTCAGCTCACTCAACGCCTGCACCAGGTGCTCGCGACCCCCAAGGTCCAGCCGGGCGCTTGGCTCGTCCAGCAGGAGGATGCCCGGCTCGTTCATCAGCGTGCGCGCCAGCAGCACCCGTTGCTGTTCACCGGACGAGACCGTGCCCAGCGATCGTTGAGCCGTCCACGCCACACCCATTCGGTCCAGGCATTCCAGCGCCCGGGCCTCGTCCGCAGTTGTGTAGCGGTGCCACCAGGGCTCCAGCGCGGCGAACTTGGCGGTCATCACAACATCGAGGCAGCGCAACTCTGGTCGCAGCTGCGCAGCGAGTGATGCGGAGAGGTAACCGACTCGCCGTCGAAGTTGGCGAACGTCCGTGTGGCCGAGGCGCTCGCCCAAAAGGTCAACTGTGCCCGCGGACGGGTGCTCGTACATCGAGGCAATTCGCAGCAGCGTGGTCTTGCCCGAGCCGTTGGCGCCCAGCACCAGCCAGCGGTCGCCGCCGGCGACCTGCCAGGAGATCGGGGCAAGGATGCTGCGACCGTCGCGGACGAAGGTCACATCAGACAGATTCAGAACAGGGCACATACAGCCGATGACGATACGTGAACGAGTCGGTGAAGCGTGAGTGAAGGAGCGGGGTGACAGCAACGAAAGTGTTCTCGCCAGTAGCCTCGCAAGCAATGCGACGCGCCATGGTCTTCCTCTTTGGCCTCTGCCTCGCGATGCCGATGTTGCCGGGTCGTGTTGTCCGCGCCGATGATTCGTCAGCCCAGCAGGCGGCGAAAGAAATCGCCGATGCGCGCGAGCAGGCCAATGCGGCCGCTGACGCGTACTTTGATGCTGAGTCGAAGCTGGATTCCCTGGGCATCGAAGCGCAGGGATTGGAAGCGCAGGTCGCCGACCTACAGGGCCAGGTGGCGGCTCTGCAAGAGCGCGTCCAACGCGTTGCCATTAACCGCTTCACTCGCTCGGATACCACCACCTCGCCGCTCCTCAATGGCTTTGCCACCCCCGAGGAACAGATGCAGCTGGAGGCACTCTCGGAGGTCATCACCGACACCTCTGCGCGCGACTTCGACCTCTACGAGTCGCTCAACCGACAGCTGGACAAGCAGCAGCAGGCGTTGGTGGACAAGCGCGACGAGACCGAGCGACAGAAGGCAACCGCGGCCTCCCTTCGCGACCAGGCCACCGCCGAGGTCGAGCATCTGAAGGAAGTAGAGGCCGAGCGCCTGCAGGACGAAGCGGTCAAGAAGGCGCTGCAGGCAGAGGAACGTGCACGCGCGGCAGCCTTGATTGCGCAGACGCCCGCACCTGTGTCGACGGAGAGCGCCGACGGGGCTACCGACGGGGAGGGTGGCGGCGGCGCTCCGCAAACCACGGCGCTCAATGATGCTGGCAGCGGTGGCCAGACCGGTGCCGGCGGCGCGGGCGGTCGACCCGGTGGCGCCGGTGGCGCCGACTACGGTGGCATCGGTTGGGTGTGCCCCACTGGCGATGCAGCGGTGTCCTTCGGCGACACGTGGGGCGCCCCGCGCAGCGGCGGACGACGCCACGAGGGCGTGGACATGATCGGGCCCATCGGCACTCCAATTCTCGCGGTGGTGGACGGCTTCGCCACCGCTCGCAGCGCCGAGTTGGGTGGTTTGGTTCTGACCTTGGTGGGCGCCGACGGCAATCGATACTTCATGGGTCACCTCGACCACTACGGCAAACTTGGTGCAGTCCAGGCGGGCGATGTCATTGCCTACATGGGCCAAACCGGTAACGCTCGCTTCAGCGTGCCGCACCTGCACATCGAAATACACCCCGCCGGCGGGCCGGCGGTCAACCTGTATCCCACGGTTCGAGCGCACTGCTAGCCGCTTCGGTTCGGGCGCTCCGCGCCGAATCGGCAAGGCTGACGAAATGGCTGATGCGGTGACCGACGATCTGTCAGCGGCGCTCGCTGATGTGTTGGGCGCAGACCTCGTCTCCGACCTCGTACGCCTCAGTGGTGGGGCCTCTCGCGACACGTTTCGCTTCGTGGCAGACGGTCGACCCTTGATTCTGCAGCGGCAGCGCAGCGGCGACGTGCGCGACATGGGCATTGAGGCGTCGGTGGTGCGTGCGGCGGGCGCTGCCGGCGCACCGGTCGCGCAGCTCGTGGCATCGTCGGCCGATGCCAGCGAACTGGGCAGCGCCTACATGATCATGACGGCGGTCGAGGGCGAGACCATTGCCCGCAAGATCCTGCGGGACGACCAGTTTGCCCATGCCCGCGAGGTGCTGCCAGCTCAGTTGGGCGCGGCGTTAGCGCAGGTTCACGCGGTGCCCACCGACGGGCTGGCCGCGCTGGCAATGCTCGACCAGGTGAACCAGTACCGCGAGGTGCTGGATCAGTTGGGCCAGCCGCACCCCACCTTTGAGTTGGTGTTCAGGTGGCTGGAGTCGAATCGGCCGGCAGCGCGTCCGTCGGTGCTGGTGCACGGCGACTTTCGCCTGGGGAACATCATCGTTGGTGAGGAAGGTTTGCGCGCCGTGCTCGATTGGGAGCTGGCCCACCTTGGCGACGCCATGGAAGATCTTGGCTGGCTGTGCGTGAAGGCATGGCGTTTCGGGTCACGCTTGCCCGTCGCGGGTGTCGGTGAGTACGACCAACTGTTCGCTGCCTACGAGGCGGCGGGTGGGGGAGGGGTCGACCCTGATGTCGTGCGCTGGTGGGAAGTGCTGGGCACGTTGAAGTGGGGCATCATGTGCATCGGCCAGGCCAACACCCACCTGATCGGCGCCGCCCGCAGCCACGAGTTGGCCGCGATTGGCCGACGAGTGTGTGAAAACGAGTACGACCTGTTCTTGGCATTGGAGGGACGCTGGTGAATCTGCATGACACGCCGTCGGCAGAGCAACTCGTCGAGTCCGTTCGTGAGTGGCTGGAGCGCGATGTGCTGGCAGGGACCACCGGTCGTCTGCAGTTCCACACACGAGTTGCGGTCAACGTCTTGGCGATGGTCGAACGTGAGCTGCGGCTTGGCCAGGGGCAGGCTTGGGCGCATGCTGCGCGTCTGGCGCAGCTCGGGTGCGCGGACGATTCGGAGCTGGCTGCCCGAATTCGCGATGGCGCGCTCGATGACCGACTGGACGAGGTTCGTGAACTCGTGCGTGACGACGTCCGAGACAAGCTGGCCGTTGCCAACCCGAAGTACTTGGGCTCAGCGCGCTAACACAGCTACTCCGCGGCGGGTTTACGTCGCATCGTCACTGGCTGGCCAGCAGCGAGCTGACCGCATGCGGCGTCGATGTCGGTGCCACGGTTGCGTCGCACGGTCGCGTTGACCCCAAGATCGGTGAGCAGCGTGTGGAACTGAGCCACCCGCGTCTTCGACGAGCCGATGGTGGGGTAGCCAGGGGTGGGGTTCAGCGGGATGAGGTTGACGTGGGCCGGTAGCCGAAAGCGGCGACACAGCTTGGCCAGCTCGGTGGCGTCAGAGTCGCGATCGTTGACGCCCTCGATCATCGCCCACTCGAAGCTCAGTCGTCGGCCCTTGGCCTCCAGGTAGTCGCCGCAGGCACGCATCAGATCGTCCAGCGGATACCGCTTGTTGATCGGCACAAGTTCGTCGCGCAACGTGTCGTTGGCGGCATGGAGCGACACTGCGAGATTGACGGGCAGCGGCCGTTCGATGAGTTTGCGAATACCGGGGATGAGACCGACGGTGCTGATGGTGATGTGGCGCGCAGACAGCCCGATGGCACCGTGCAGACGCTCCACCGAGCCCCACACTGCACCCTCGTTGGCCATCGGCTCGCCCATGCCCATGAACACCACGTTGGCCAAACGACGGTCCATCGAGCGTGCCTCGCGGGCAGCGACCACGACTTGCTCCACGATCTCGCCGACAGTCAGCTGACGGGTGAAGCCCGCCTGGCCGGTGGCGCAAAAGCCGCAGCCCATCGCGCAGCCCGCCTGGCTGCTGACACACACCGTCACTCGGTCCGGGTAGACCATCAGCACAGTCTCGATGCGGCTGCCGTCGTGCAGCTCCCAGAGGTACTTCACCGTGTCGCCGTTGTCGTTGATCTGCCGTGTCACTTCGGTCAGCGAGATGGGCAGGTCTGCGGCGAGTCGCTCGCGCAGCGCTTTGGGCACGTTGCTGATCTCGGCTGGCGCAGCCAACTGTGTATACAGACCGTCCCACACCTGGTCTAGCCGATAGCGCGGCTCGCCGGCGAGCAGCGTGGCGAATTCCTCGCGGTCGGGGGTGTAGAGCGTGGTGGTCACACGACCTCGGTGGCGAGCTCTTCGTAGCTGGCAATCCGTTGGCGGATCACATCGAGGCTGGCCGTCCAGAATGCGCCGTCGGTGACATCGAACCCGAACACCTGGCCGAGCTCCTCGGCAGTGTTCATGCCCGCCCGCGAGAGCGCATCGTCGTAGTGCGCGCTGAACACCTGCGGGTCCTGCCGGTACTGAGCGAAGAGGCCAAGGCCGAACAGCAGGCCATAGGTGTATGGCCAGTTGTAGAAGTGCGAGCCGTAGTAGTGCGGCTTGACCGCCCACATGTAGGGGTGAGCCGTGCGCTGCATGAGGCCGTCGCCGTAGGCATCGGCCTGGGCCTGCAGCATCAGTTCGTTGAGCTCGCTCACGCCGAGCGTGCGGCGTTGGCGGCGAGCAAACACCTCGGTCTCGAAGAGGAAGCGGCTTCGAATGTCCACCACCACCTGGGTGGAACCCTGCAGATCGACATCCAGCAGTGCCAGCCGGTCGCGACCTTGCAGCCGCTGCAAGCCTTCCTCGACCACCAGGGTTTCGCAGAAGATACTGGCTGTCTCGGCGAGCGCCATCGGCAGCGCGCGCTGCAGTGGCGTGCGATGGGCCAACTGCGTGTTGTGGTACGCGTGGCCAAGCTCGTGGGCGGTGGTCTGGGCGGAATCGACGCTGCCGCTCCAGTTCAGGAACACCAGCGATCGGTCGCCAACGAACGGCATACAGAATGCGCCGCCGCGCTTGCCCGGGCGCGGGCCAGCATCGATCCATTGTTCCTCCAGCGCTCGATCGAGCAGGCCGGCCAGGCTGCCGCCGTACGAGCCGAAGGCGTTGCGCACAATTGCCGAGCCTTCATCCCAGGAGATTTGTGCGGGTGCGAACGGCAGCGGCGCCATCATGTCGTACCACGGCAGCGAACCGTCGCTGGCGTTGGGTGACGCGTGGCCGTCGGGTGAGGTGTGGCCGTGCAGCCCGGCCTTGATGCGCATCCAGCGACGGAAGTCGGGAAGCGAATCGGTGATGGCTTGCTGCATTGCGTCAAACGTCGCGCGGCTGACGCTGTTGGCGAAGAGCGATGCGTCCAAGGGCGACGGCCAGCCACGGCGACGATTGAGCACGTTGGCTTCGCCCTTGACGCTGTTCATCGCCGCTGCGCACACAGGTGCGACGGTGGGCCAGATGGCTTGCTCGGCGTCGTAGGCCGCCTTACGTACGGCGCCGTCGGCGTGTGAGGCAAGCCCGCGAATCGCCGCCATCGGCAGCTGGGAGACTGAGCCGTCGGGCATGGTGACCGGGGCGGTCATCTGCGACGTCACCGTGCCGTGCAGCTGCGACCATGCCGATGAGCCGGTGTTGACCAATTCGCCGTACAGGCCTTCCTCCGCTTCACTCATTTGTCGTTCGGCGCGGGCGGCGAGTTTGGTCAGCGGGCCGACGTGTTGCGCGACCTCCTCGCTCACCTTGGCCAACTCGTCGACTCCGAGCGAGTGAAACCACTCGGCCAAGCGAGCCATCAGCGGGCGCTGGCGCGAGCCGACCATCTGGTACTCGCCCATCAGGCCCTGAGCCTTCTCGTCGTAGCTATCAGTGCTGGTCGAGGCGATGATGTACGCACCGGTCACATCGGAGTGTTCCTCCAACGCGTTGATTGCCACGATGATGGCGTCGGCCGCGTGGCCATCGGCGGCGGTCACTGGTCGAGGTGTTGTTGCTCGAATACCGTGCTCGTCGAACAGCGCTTCCAGCCGCGCAGCGTCGGCACCGCAGCGGTCCATCGCGTCGAGGAAGCTTCGTGCGGCGAACGACTCGTGCACGTCGGTGACACTCCAACGAGGCAGCTGTTCGGCGGCCGAGTCGGTGGTGGTCATGAGGGAGCTCCTTGTGGTGACTGGTGTGGTGACTGTTGTGGTGGAGACTGTGGTGAGCGTTGAGCAGGGCGATGATACGACTGATCGATGTGTTCGATCTCGAAACCGAGTGACGTGTACAGCCCGACGGCTGCCTCGTTGCCGGCGTCGACGTAGAGCATTGCAGCCTGGGCGCCGACGGAATAGAGGTGTTGCAGGCCAGCAACCGTGAGGGCTTTGCCCAAGCCATGACCGTGGAAGTCGGGGTGCGCGGCGATGACATAGATCTCGCCGGTGGGCACGTCGCCAGGGTGCAGCTTTGTCCAGCAGAACGCGGCAAGGCGGCCGTCTCGCTCGTGGAGCAGAAAGCCTGCAGGGTCGAACCAAAGTTCGCGTTCGCGTTGCTCCAGAGTGGCCAAGTCCCAGCCGCCCTGCTCGCCGTGCGCGGCAAAGGCGGCATTGTTGACGGCAAGCCATGCTTGTTCGTCGACGCCGACCTGAAACGGCCGCAGCGCAACGTCGGTGGTGTTTGCAATTGGCAGCGACCTCCCCATGCGCAGCAACTGGCGATCTGGCGCCAGGCCCACGCCGGCGGCAATGTCTGCCGACGCCCGCGTGCTCCACCATGTGACGGCCGTGGTGACCGGCACCCTGTTGAGGAGCCCGTGCAGCAGCGGCCTGATGTCGATTGAGGCGCTTGCCACGACGCCGACGACGACACCGTCATTCGCGGTCGAAGCCTGCGCGTAGCCCACCACCTTGTCGCCTGCGGTTGCGATGGCGGCACGGAAGCCGTCGCGCTCGCCGTGTGTCAGATCGCTGGTGAGATGGTCATTGAGGCGCGGACTACCGGCTGCATATGCGGCCTCGAGGAACGCCGTGATCTGCGCGTGCTCCGCGGGCGAAAGACTGCGTTGCGCGCGCACCTGCACCATCTGTCCGAGGCTACTGGCGTCGCTAGCCTCGTCGCATGGGCACACCGCGCACTCCGAAAGGCCGGATCAAGGCCATCTCGGCGCAGCTGGCGCTCGACTATCCCGAAGCGCTGTGCGAGCTGGACCATCGCAGTGCGTTCGAACTACTCGTGGCAACCGTCCTGTCGGCGCAGACAACCGACGCCCGGGTCAACATGGTCACGCCTGCCCTTTTTGCCAAGTATCCAAACGCCGCGGCCTTGGCCGGTGCCGTGCCCGGCGAGCTGGAGGAAATCGTCCGCTCCACCGGCTTCTACCAGAGCAAGGCGCGCAACCTGATGGCCATGGCACGCAGCGTGCTCGATCGCTTTGGCGGCGAGGTGCCAACTGCCCTGGAGGACCTGGTCACGCTGGCCGGTGTCGGTCGCAAGACGGGAAACGTGGTGCGCAGCGTGGCGTTTGGGCTGCCGGGTCTGCCGGTGGATACCCACGTCGGTCGTCTGACTCGCAAGTGGGCCCTCACCACTCAGGACGACCCGGTAAAGGTGGAGGCCGAGCTGTGCGCGCTGCTGCCGTCAGCAGAGTGGGGGGACTTCAGCTTGCGCACAATTTTGCACGGCCGCCGCGTGTGCGACGCCAAGAAACCACGGTGTGGCGAGTGCAATATCGAGCCACTTTGTCCTGCCAGTTTGTTGCCTCGCCAGCCCGCTCAGCGCAGGTGAAACCGCGGAGCGTGACGATTTGTGCCCTGGTGATTCGGGTGTATAGTTGCCCAACTAACCAGGTTCCCGCCACCTGGTTTGCGAGCGATGCCGGGATCCGCCGCCTGGCGTCGCTGAGCGACGGCCCCGTAAGGGGCCGTCGCCGCGTTTTATGAAGAGTTCGAGATTCTCGCGTTCAGTGAGCGTTTGCGGCCAGCTTGGCGGCTCTGCGCAACAGCCGGGCAGCGCTGCGCAGCGCTCGCTCCGCTTCCACCAACGCGCCGGCAACATCGTCATGCTCGATGAGCTGGAAGCCGGGCACAAAGTCGCCAACTTCTTGCTGGTAGCGGTCCACATGATCGGCCATCACGGACAGCGAGACGGAAGGGTTGCCAGACATGACGCACAGTCTGCCGCGCCAGGGCTCAACTAGGAACTGCCGCTTCGTTCGCGGGGCGAACACCGAATCCACTCTCTGGCCAACGCCGTGCCTCGGTAACGTGGCCCCCGTGACCCGCGTGCCCGTTCGAGACGACCTCAGTGCCCTCGAGGGATATCACTCTCCGCAGGTGCAGGTTGCTGTGCGACTGAACACCAACGAGTCGCCGTTTGCTCCGCCCACGGCCTGGCGCGATGCCTTTGCCGCCGAGCTGTCGCGAGTGGAATGGAACCGCTACCCAGATCGTGCCGCGTTCGCGTTGCGATCCGGTATCGCAGCCCTTCATGGTGTTCGCCCCGAACAGGTCTTCGTTGCCAACGGCAGTAACGAAGTGCTGCAAACTCTGTTGCTCACCTTCGCCGGCCCCGGGCGCACGGTGGCCACATTCGAGCCGACGTACCAGCTTCACGGCCATATTGCCCGCCTCACCGGTGCCGCCGTTGCCGAAGGTGAACGCGCCGCCGACTTCTCGCTGGACATGGCCCAGGTGCGTGACGTGCTTGCCTCGACGGCGCCGGTGGTCACGTTCCTGTGCTCGCCGAACAACCCCACCGGGCTCGTCGAGCCGGAGGCGAACATCCGCGAAGTGTTGGCGCTTGTCCCCGGCCTGCTGGTGGTCGACGAGGCCTACGGCCAGTTCGCCGACTGGTCGGCAATCGGGCTGATCGACGAGGACATACCGCTGGTGGTCACTCGTACGTTCTCCAAGACGTGGTCGATGGCAGGTTCTCGATTGGGCTATCTGATCGGGCCGTCCTGGCTTGTTGCCGAGCTGGAAAAAGTAGTGCTGCCCTACCACCTCGACGCGGCGAAACAGATTGCTGGGCGGCTGGCGCTGACGTTTGTGGACGAGATGGAAGAGCGTGTGCAGTTCATCGTCGGCGAGCGCGATCGCCTTTCGGCCGCGATGGCGGCAATGCCGGTGGACGTGTTCCCGAGCGGGGCCAACTTCATTCTCTTTCGGCCACGCGAGGTGTCGGGGAAAGCGGTGTGGCAGGCACTGCTGGAGAGCAGTGTGCTG
>JAYVVY010000010.1:0-13960 GCA_043786575.1 Ilumatobacteraceae bacterium | reverse complement strand
CACGACTTCGTCCGCTGCGGCAGCCTTGGGCGCACGCTTCGAGGGCTTGGCAACCTTCGCTGCGCGTGCCGGCGCGGCCTCACCCAACTGCTTGACGGTACCCATGCCCGGCACCGCCAAGTCGACGCTGCGCTTGGTGGGCACAAAACTCTCCACGATCAGCGTGACTGACTCGCCGACCTTCATGAACTCGCGGGCGCTACGAGGGGCGGGTTCGGCCATCAGCCGCAGCGGCACGTAGCCGACCATGTCGCCGATGCGGACGTATGCGCCGTGCGACGAGTAGTGATCGACGATCGCGTTGACGCTGGTGCCCGCGGGGTGACGCTCGATGAAGGTCAGGAACGACAGCAGGTCGTTGACCGCCGAGGTACTTCCCGCAGGCGGCGCCGCAACAACTGCAGGGGCAACCGGCTTGGGTACACGCCCGGCAGCATCGCTGCTACGACCACGGCCGCCTCTGCCACGACCAGCCTTGACGGGAGCCTCGGCAACGGCCTCCACCGTCGCCACACGGCGCGGTGGGGGCGACTTCGGTACCGGCATCGGCAGGCTGGCTTCTGGGCTGCCAACGCGCACAGTGCCGTCATCGGCCGAGGAACGACCGCGACTGCGACCCGCCCCGACGCCAGCACTGCTGCCCTTGCGCTTCGCCTCCGAGGTCACCTTGCGGCTGAGTGGACCCCGAACCGGCAGGCGCTTGACGAATACCCAACCAATGTGTGGCACCGGCTTGCCGCCGATGAGGCGACCCTCGTCGAACAGCCAGTCGTACTGCGCGTGAAACTCTTGATAGCTGTCGTTGGTGAGGATGTCAGCGTTGACCTTGTGAGCAATGCTGAGTACAAATGCGTCGCCGCGCCCAATTGCCCCTGCCGGGGGCGCCACCAACTCGTTGTTGCTGACCGCGTCGTCGAACTCGGCTACTTCTTTGGGGTCGATTCGATGCCCGAAGGTGGCGTCGACCACCACCGTGATCAACGCCGTCGGGTCCTCCGCCATGTAGGCGAGTACCGCTTCGTTGAGCTGTTGGAGACTTGGGGCGGTACGACCCTCGGTGGCGAGGTTCGATCCGTCGACGACGACATGATGTGGCATAACTGAGCCAGCCTACGATGCCGTGATCTAGAAAGGCTGTATGAAGAAAGCCGTCCTCTGGGATTTCGGCGGAGTCATCCTGAGCAGCCCGTTCGAAGCGTTCAATCACTTCGAGGCCGAACAGGGTTTGCCCGCCGACTTCATCCGCTCTGTCAACGCCACCAATCCACACGACAACGCATGGGCGAAGCTGGAGCGCAGCGATGTCGGTGGAGCCGAATTCGATTCCCTCTTCGCCGACGAATCCGAGGCGCTCGGTCATCGGGTGCCGGGCGCCGCAGTGCTGGGCTTGCTGTCCGGCGACGTTCGCCCCGAGATGGTGGCGCTGCTCGATCGGGTAAAGGCAGCCGGTTACAAGGTCGCGTGCTTGACCAACAACGTGACGGGTTCATTCGGGACCGCCCAGCGCGCAGCGGAAGTCGGAGCAATCATGGCCCGCTTCGATGCCATCGTGGAGAGCAGCAAGGTCGGCTGCCGTAAGCCCGAGCCACGCTTCTACGAGATCGCCTGCGAACTACTGGATGTGCAGCCAGCGGAGTGCGTGTTTCTCGACGACCTGGGCATCAACCTGAAACCCGCAGCTGCCATGGGCATGACCACCATCAAAGTCACCAGCGCCGAGGCCGCTATTCGCGACCTCGGCGCCGTACTCGGCTTCAGTTGATCCGGTGTACTGAGCCGGGCGAACTACCGGACTGTGTTGCTGAACAACAGTTACTGCACGACGATCGCGGTGACCATGCCGAACATGCCGTTCTCGCCTTCGACGTGCGGCAGGATGTGGCAGTGCCACACCCAGGTTCCGGGCTTGTCGAGATGAACCAGCACTGAGTATCGCTCACCCGGCGCCACATTGAGGGTGTCGACCATGTAGGGCTGATCCAGCGCATAGCCGTCCTTGGCGACCACGATCTGATCGAACTGATGCAGGTGCATCGGGTGGGCCATGGTGCCCTCGTTGAAGTAATGGAACAACACCCAGTCACCATTCTTGGCCACGATCGGCGCGGTGGCTGGGAAGCTCTTGCCGTTCAAGCTGTAGCCAATGACGCCCGAATCGTTGAGCACCATCGGGAAATCCTGAGCGACGGTGACGTCAGTAGGAATCTCCACTCCACTGATTGTCCGGCCGGCAGGAATCGGCACCTGGCCAACGAAGACGGTTCCAAACATGCCGTTCGGCAGACCGATCTGCGAGTGGAAGTGGGGGTGATACATCGCGACGCTCACCTCGTCGGCGGTGTACTCGTAGGTAAAGGTGTCACCAGGCTGGATGAGATCCTGCGTGATCGGGGCGACACCGTCGAACGCCATGTCCACGTTGAGGCCGTGCAGGTGCATGTCGGTTGCAATCGGCAGATCATTCTTGAGACGGAACTCGGCCTTGTCGCCAACCTCCAGGCGGATCGACGGAGCCGGCACCACACCGTTGTAGGTCCACGCCTGAACGATGTCGCCGGGCGCACGCTCCCACGGCGTGATCGCTGCCACCAGATCGAACACCTTGGTGCCATCCGCCTTCACTTCGGTTGGCTCCAGAGTCGGGTTACCAACGCCCTCAGTCGCAGCTGGGTACAGCGACATCGACGCTGTCATTGCGTCGGTCATCGCCTGGTAGTCCATGGCAGCCGGAGGCGTATCGGTGCCGCCAGCAACGGCGCCCGCCCCACCAACTGTCAGAGTCGCCTCCATACCCGCGTCGCGGTGGCCGGCAATGTTGCAGTACACGGTGTAGGTGCCGGGCTTGACGCCGTCCAGCATCAACATCTCCGAGTCGCCGGCATTGAGATCGCCGGTCTTCAGATCGGTTTTGTCGATGACCAAGTTGTGAGGAACCGAGCCGCCGTTGCTGACCTGCAGCGTCCCGCCCTCAGCCACCGACACGTCGTCGATCGAGAACTCTTTCAGCGTCACATCCGCCGACGATGCCGCACCGCTGGCTGCCCCAGCGCCGCTGGTGCCAGCGGCGACCGACTGCTCTTCGCTCTTGTCGATTGCCCGCATCCCAAAGCCGAAGCCGACGACGGCAACGAGCAGGGCGCTGAGCGAGATACCGACCGCAATCGCAAAAAGATTGTCGCGTTTGTCCGGCCTTTGCTGTGTGTCTGTGTCCATGCCAACCAGCATGTGAGCGGGACGTGGCGCTCAATAGGGCACAACGTCCCAGCAACTGAGCCCAAAGTCCCTGAACGGACCTACAGATCTTGGAAGGTTTCGTCCATCAGGTCGGCGAGTTCTTGATCGTGAATGGCTTTGCTGCCCGTGGCAGGGCTGCCACTGCCGATACGGCTGACGAGACGCAGGTCGTAGCCGTACTCCTTGATGCGCCAGAAGCGAGCCTCAACGAAGTGCCACGGCCCCATGTTGTCCGGCTCCTCCTGCAGCCACACCACTTGCGTGGCGTTGGGGTACGACTCCAGCACGGCGCGCATCTGGTCGCCCGGGAACGGGTACAGCTGCTCGACACGCACCACGGCGACGGGCGCAGACCGGGCGTCTCGTTCGCGTAGCGCGTCCCATGCAACCTTGCCGCTGCAGAACACGACCCGCTGGACCGCCGCGCGGTCAGACACTGTCGGGTCGTCAATGACTTCTTGGAAGGAGCCGATGGTCAGATCCGTGACCGGCGACCGGCTCTCCTTCATACGCAGCGGCCCCTTGGGCGTGAACAGCACCAATGGCTTACGAACGTCGCGGCGTACCTGTCGGCGCAACAGGTGGAAGTACTGCGCAGCGGTAGTGGCGTTGCAGACCTGAATGTTGTCCTCTGCGCAGAGGGTGAGGAACCGCTCAATGCGCGCGGAGCTGTGCTCGGGGCCCTGACCTTCGAAGCCGTGTGGCAACAGCAGCACCAAGCTGTTCTCCTGACCCCACTTGTCTTCCGCGGCGACGAGGTATTGGTCGATGATGATCTGCGCACCATTGACGAAGTCGCCGAACTGGGCTTCCCAGATGACCAGCGCCTCGTGGTTTTCGTGCGAGTAGCCGTACTCGAAGCCGAGCGCGGCGTACTCACTGAGCAGACTGTCGTAGACCCAGAAGTTGGCAGCCTTGTTCGGCAACGTAGAGATGGGCACCCACGACTGCTCGTTCTCAAAGTCGACGAGCGCAGAGTGACGCTGGCTGAAGGTGCCGCGGCGAGTGTCCTCGCCGGCCATCCGCACCGGCGTTCCCTCCACAATCAACGACCCGATGGCCAGCAACTCCGCCGTCGCCCATTCCATCTCGCCTTGCTCGTGGTACATCTTTGAGCGGGTCTCGAACTGCCGCACTAGTTTCGGGTGCGGCGTGAAGCCCTCCGGGTAGGCGGTGAAGTGGTCGAAGATACCGTCGAGCGTGGCGCGATCGACACCGGTCTCTATGTGCGGGCGGACACCCATTGGCTTGGGCGGCTTCGCTACCTTCACCGGCTCCGGAGCGTGCGAACGGGTCTCGTCGAGTGCCGATTGCAGCTTCGTGTGGAAGTCGGCCAGCGCACCCTCGGCCTCTTCAACCGAGAGCTCGCCACGCTTGACCAGTGCCTCTACGTAGAGTTTGCGGACGCTGCGGTGCTCGGCAATTGCCTTGTACATCAACGGTTGCGTGTAGCTGGGGTCGTCGCCTTCGTTGTGACCGAATCGGCGGTAACAAACCATGTCGATGACGACGTCTTTGTGGAACCGTTGCCGATACTCGAACGCCATTTCGGCAACACGGACGCATGCCTCGGGGTCGTCGCCGTTGACGTGGAAGATTGGCGCCTGCACCGTCTTGGCGACGTCGCTGCAGTACAGCGAACTGCGCGAGTGCTGCGGGCTGGTGGTGAACCCGATCTGGTTGTTGATGATCAGGTGGATGGTGCCGCCGACCCGGTAGCCGGCAATGTCGCTCATCGCGAGGCACTCGGCCACGATGCCCTGGCCGGCGAACGCGGCGTCGCCGTGAATCAACAGCGCCAGCGAGGGGAACGAGCCCGGCGGATCGATCTTGTCCTGAATTGCACGGACCGTACCGAGCACGATGGGGTCCACCGTCTCCAGGTGGCTGGGGTTGGCCGCCAACTCGAGCCGAATGGACTCGCCGTTGGGGCCGGCGTACCTGCCGCTGGCGCCGAGGTGGTACTTGACGTCGCCCGAACCCTGGACGGAGCTGGGGTCCACATGACCCTCGAACTCCTTGAAGATCTGGTCGTAGCTTTTGCCGATCACATTGGCCAGCACGTTGAGCCGCCCGCGGTGGGCCATCCCCAAAACGGCAGAATCCATGCCACCGGCGGCGGCCATGGTGAGCACCTGATCGAGGATCGGGATTGCGCTCTCTGCACCCTCGAGGCCGAAGCGCTTGGTGCCGACGTACTTGGTGGCGAGGAACTTCTCGAACGCTTCGGCGGCGTTGAGACGCTCGACGATGCGGCGCTTGCGATCCTTGTCCAGCTCGTAGGTGGCACCCTCCAGCTTGCTCTGGATCCAGCGCTGCTCGGCGAAGTCTTGGATGTGCATGTACTCGACACCGATGGTGCGGCAATACGCATCGCGCAGCACGTGCAGCAGGTCGCCCAACTTCAGCTTCTCGGTGCCGCCCACACCACCGGTGAGGAACTCGCGATCCAGGTCCCAGATGGTGAGGCCGTACGTAGCCGGATCCAGCTCGGGCGGCATGTGCGGCTGCTTCCAGCGCAATGGGTCGAGATCGGCGATGAGGTGCCCTCGAACGCGGTGCACGCGAATGAGCGTGGCCACCTGCATCTGCTTGTGCAGCATCGCGTCTTCACGATTGACCGGGTTCTGATCGACGTGCCACTGCACTGCCTCGTACGGCACCCCGAGGCTGGCGAAGACTTCGTCGTAGAAGCCGTGCTCACCCAGCAGCAGTTCGTGCACGCGCTTGAGGAACGTGCCGCTCTCTGCGCCTTGCACGATGCGATGGTCGTACGTGCTGGTGATTGTGACGACTTTGCTGACACCCAGCGCTCCAAGCGTGCTGTGGTCGGCGCCCTGAAACTCGGCCGGATAGTCGATGCTGCCGACGCCGACGATGACACCCTGGCCGGGCATCAGGCGCGGCACGCTCTGCACCGTACCGATGGTGCCCGGATTGGTGAGCGAAATGGTGGCGCCCTGGAAGTCGCTGACTGCCAGCTTGTTGCTCTTCACCTTGCGGATGAGATCTTCGTACGCCGCGAGGAAGCCGGCGAAGTCCTGCACGTCGGCTTCACGCAGGACTGGCACGACCAGCGTGCGGCTGCCGTCGGCCTTGCTGACATCGACAGCCAGTCCCATGTTGACGTGGGAATTGCGGATGATTCGCGGCTTGCCATCGGTACCGGTGGTGAACGAGTTGTTCATGTTGGGCACCGCGTCGGCGATGGCGCGCACGATCGCGTAGCCGATGAGGTGCGTAAAGCTGACCTTGCCCTGGCCGGTGCGACTGCGATAGCCGTTGATGACCGAGCGATTGACCTCCAACAACTTGGCTGGAACATTGCGGAAGCTGGTGGCGGTGGGGACCGTCAGACTGCGCTCCATGTTGCTGGCGATGGCAACACCTGCACCGCGAATGGGCTCACCGACTTCTTCCGCTGCAGCGACCGGCGAGGTCGCGGTCGCGGCGAGAGCGACCGGCACCGCAGGCGCCGCCTCGGCAGGGGGCGGCGCAGCAGCAGAGGCGGCCGGGGCAGCAGAGGCGGGCGAAATAGTCTTGTAGTCCTCGAAGAACTCCTGCCAGGTTTCGCTGACGGAGGCTGGATCGGAGCGGAACTGCTCGTACATTTCCTCGACGAGCCAAGAGTTCGCGCCGAACTTCCCGGCCGAGGATTCGGTGGTAGTCATCGCAGGTGACTGTACTTGCGAACATCACCTTCGACGTGACCCGAATTGACGTGACTCGAATCGTCGGCAGCGCATGAGTTGTATTTCCGAAGTCAATACTTCTAGAATTCGAACCATGAAGAAACGGTTTCTGACCCCGATTGCTGTCGCCTTACTCGCCCTCGGTGCGTGCGGCGGCGAGCGCGCCAGCAGCGGCACCGCACCCAGCGGTGTCGACGTCGAAGTGCGGGCCGTCGATGGCATCGCTTGGGACGCCAAGGCCTTCACGGCCGCAGCGACCGACGGCATCATTACCATCTTCGCCGCCAACGACAGCTCCCTGCCGCACAACCTGCAGGTACTGGACAAGGACGGCAAGAAGGTTGGCAAGCTGGTTGACCTCGCAACCCCGGGTGCCAGCACGACTGTGGAGCTGACCATCGCCCCCGGCGACTACCGCATCGTGTGCGAGATTCCCGGGCACACCAACATGAACTCCACGCTCACCGTTACCTGAGGCGTCAGCTCACCACATCAGTCAGTCTCGTCGGCCAGCGCCTCGCGTACTCGGTCGGCCCACTCAACGAGCTCGGTGCTACCGCCTGCAGCGTGAATCTCTGCTCGCTGGCGCGCCAACTCCACCGCTGCGGCCTCCACCTGCGCCGTCAGAATCTGCTCCGCAATCCGCGACCGCACGGTGCCAGCTAGCGCCGGACTGGCACCGCCGGTGCTGACCGCAACCGTGACCAGGCCGCGACGGGCGACGGCCGGCAGGATGAACGAGCAGTTCTGCGGGTCGTCGGCACTGTTGGCCCACACCCGCGCTGCCCGTGCGTCGGCCGCCACTTGGGCGTTCACGGCGGCATCGTTGGTGGCGGTGATCACCAACTGATAGTGAGCGGCCTCACCAGACTCGTATGGCCGACGCTGCACATCTGCGACCAGTTGTACCAGCTCAGGTACTATCTCAGGAGCCACGACGGTGATCACTGCACCAGCGTCGGCGAGCCCCGTCGCCTTGCGAAAAGCGATCACGCCACCGCCGACCACCAGCACGGGAACACCTTGCAGATCAAGGAACACCGGGTACGGGAACGTCATGGAAGTAAGCTATCGGCGATGAAATCCCTAATTCTGATCTGACTAGTCAGGAATGGCGGTAGAAAGGTGACGCATGTCGATCACGATCCCCTCCTCCCTCGACACTCTTCACCCGGCCGATGTCGTTCGTTGGTCCGCCGACGAGTTCGGCGTCGACAATCTGGTCGTCACCGCCAGCTTCGAGGATGCAGTGCTCGTCCATGTCGCCGCCAGTGCTGTGCCCGGCATTGAGATCACCCTGCTGGACACGCAGTACCTCTTCGCCGAGACCCAATGGCTGGTCGACGAGCTGACCAAGAAGCTGGATCTCAACCTACGCGTGGTGCGCCCGCTGCCGGAGATCGTGCCGGACAACCTGTGGCAGACCGACATCGAAGGCTGCTGCAACGTGCGCAAGGTCGAACCGTTGAACCGGGCGATCGCCGGTAAGCACGCATGGCTCACCGGTATCCGTCGGGCAGACGGCCCCACACGCGCCAACGCACCGATTGCCACCTACGACATTGGTCGCGGCCTGGTCAAGGTCAACCCCCTCGCCGCGCTCTCCGACGACGACATGGCTCTCTACGTGCAACTTCACGATCTGCCCGTGCACCCGCTGCTGGACAAGGGCTACTTCAGCATCGGTTGCTGGCCGTGCACCCGTCCGACGGCGCCCGGCGAAGACAAGCGCGCTGGCCGTTGGAGCGGCAACGCCAAAACAGAATGCGGTCTGCACGTATGAGCACGGAATTGATCTCCGCCGCGCACCTTGATGCGCTGACCGACGAAGCCATCACCATCATTCGCGAAGTCGCCACCGAGTGCCAGAACCCCGTGCTGCTGTTCAGCGGCGGCAAAGACAGTGCCGTGCTGCTGCACCTCGCAGTGCTGGCCTTCGCACCGGCACGGCTGCCGTTCCCCGTGATGCACGTCGACACCGGGCACAACTTCCCGGAAGTGATTGCGTATCGCGATGCGATCGTGAAGGACTGGAGTGTGCGCCTGGTCGTCGCCAGTGTCCAAGAGTCCATCAATAGCGGCCGCGCCGTGGAAGACACCGGCCCGCGTGCCAGCCGCAACCGGCTGCAGTCCGTCACCCTGCTCGACGCCATCGCGCAGCACGGGTTCGACGCCGCGTTTGGCGGTGGCCGTCGGGATGAGGACAAGGCGAGAGCGAAGGAGCGCATCCTCAGCTTCCGCGATCGTCAAGGCCGCTGGGACCCAAGGGCGCAGCGCCCCGAGCCGTGGGCGCTACTGAACCCGCGCATCCGCAAGGGCGAACACCTCCGCGCGTTCCCTTTGTCCAACTGGACTGAGCTGGATATCTGGCAGTACATCGCTCGCCATGACGTGCCGCTGCCCGACATCTACTTCAGCCACACCCGCTCGGTCGTCCAGCGCGACGGCATGCTGCTGTCCGTCGGGGGCCCGGTGGTGTTGGAACTCGGAGAGCAAGCCTTCGATGCTGTCGTTCGCTACCGCACTGTTGGTGATGCCAGTTGCACCGGCGCAATTGCGTCCACTGCCGCCACCATCGACGACGTGCTCGTGGAAGTCGCTGCTGCTCGCATTACCGAACGTGGTGCGACGCGAGCCGATGACACATTCAGCGAGTCCGCCATGGAAGATCGCAAGCGTGAGGGATACTTCTGATGATGACGTCTCTGGCCACACGGCCGACACTGCGAATCGCGACCGCCGGCTCGGTCGACGATGGCAAGAGTACGCTCATCGGCCGCTTGCTGCACGACACGAAGACAGTCTTCGAGGACCAGTTGCAGGCGGTCGTGAAGGCCAGCCGGCGCTACGGCGACGGCGAGACCAACCTTGCTCTGCTCACCGATGGCTTGCGCGCAGAGCGCGAGCAGGGCATCACCATTGATGTCGCTCACCGGTACTTCGCCACGCCCGCACGCAGCTTCATCGTCGCCGACACGCCAGGCCACGCGCAGTACACGCGCAACATGGTCACCGGTGCTTCCACCTCCGACGTCGCCATTGTGCTGGTCGACGCTCGCCACGGTGTGGTCGACCAGACCCGCCGCCACGCGCTGATCGCCGCTCTGCTCGGCGTCGAGGCCATCATCGTTGCGGTCAACAAGATGGACCTCGTGGACTGGGCGGAGCTCGAGTTCATTCGCATTTCCGAGGAAGTGCGAGCGTTCGTCGACGCTCTCCCCCATCACGTACCCATCTCGGCAATTCCGATGTCAGCGCTGTTGGGCGACAACGTCGTCGACGGCTCAGAGCACATGCCGTGGTACGACGGGCCGCCGCTGCTGGAGTTTCTGGAGAACTTTGACGCCATTCCGTCCGAGCTACCCGGCGCACGAGTGCACGTACAGCGCGTCATCCGGCCGCAGGGCGGCCCGCAGGCCGACTTCCGCGGCTACGCAGGCGTCATTGCCGCTGGCACGCTCACGCCCGGTGCGGCGATCACCGTATTGCCCAGTGGCCGCACCAGCACCGTGGCAGCCGTCCATCGTTGGGGCGCTTCTGTCCCGTCGGCTGAGCCAGGCCACGCCGTTGTCGTCGAGCTCACCGACGATGTCGACGTAGCCCGCGGCGACGTACTGGTGGTCAGTGACGCCACGGTGCCGCCGGTCGTCACCGAAGACATCGTCGTCGACCTGTGCTGGATGATTGACCAACCTTTGATCGCCGGCAGCCGGCACTGGTTCAAACACGGAACTCGCACCGGCCACGCAACGGTCACCGCTATCGAACACCGCTACGACCCGGTCTCACCCAATCACGAACCTGCCGACCAGTTGGTGCTGAACGATATCGGCCGGGTGCACCTGCGCTTGGGCGAACCGATCGTCGCCGATATCTATACGCATCACGCGGAGGGCGGCCGATTGATTCTGATCGACGCAGCCACCAACACCACCGCTGGTGCAGCGATGATTGCACGTGTGAAGGCGCTTCCCACCTCGTGAATCCGCATGTGGCGCTCGTGGGTGCCGGTCCCGGCGACCCCGAACTCCTCACCATCCGCGCCGCCAAGTTGCTCGCTGCTGCTGATGTCGTGGTCTACGACGCACTCGTCAGCGACGGCGTGATGGCGCTCGTCTCACCGACCGCCGAGTTGATCGATGTCGGAAAACGGCCGGGCCAGGGGGTGGCCCAAGAGTTGATCAACGTGCTCCTGGTGCGTCTGGCCGGCGAAGGAAAACGCGTCGTGCGCCTGAAGGGGGGCGACCCGTTCGTGTTCGGTCGCGGCGGCGAGGAAGCCGTCGCGCTGGCAGAGGCCGGTGTGCGCTGCGAGCTGGTACCGGGTATCTCGTCGGCCATAGCCGCGCCGGCAGCTGCCGGTGTACCGGTGACATTCCGCGGCATGGCGGCGTCGTTCACCGTGGTCACCGGCCACCGCCAGCGTGGCGAGTCGCCCGTCAACTGGGCAGCGCTCGCACAGACCGACGGAACGCTGGTGGTACTGATGGGCGTTGCTCACAGAGGCGAGATCGCCGATGCGCTGATGGCCGGTGGCTTGGCTGCCGACACGCCAGTCGCCGCAATTCATCGCGCGACGACGGGCGCGGAAACTGCACAGCGATGCGTGCTCAGCGAACTGGGCACGACCGCTGTGCAGTCACCTGCAACCCTGGTGATTGGTGCCGTAGCCGCACTCGACGTGACGGCAATTGCAACAGCCGTCGCCAATCGTTAACGACTCCCAATCCGAACAGTCCAACACCTGTCGGCCGCCAGCGAAGCCGGGAGTCGAGCTCGCTCGACCAGCTGAGTCAGGGGGTGTGACGCGGTTACCTGGCCCGCGAATCCACGCGTCCGCGGACGCGTGGACTGCGAGCTACTCGCTCCCTATCCGTGCAACTACGCAGCCTTGAGGAAGATCTCGCTGAGGATCAGGAACACGACCCACAGGCCGAAGCCGGCGATGAGCGGGTTACGCACACCGGGGCCGTCGTACATCTGGTTGAGGCCCTTGTTGGCTTCCGTCTTCCACGGCAGCAAGCCCAGCGCGTTGAGTTCCATCACGACGATGATGACGAGCGAGATGGTCCAGAACGCCATCATTCCGCCGGAGCTGACTTCTGCACCCTGACGCAGCGAATGGCCCTTGTAGACCATGAAGAACAGCATGCTGATGGAGAAGATCGCGTTCTGACGGCTGGCCATGAGGGCCTTGCGGCCTGCGGCAGCAGCGCCCGGGTCCGGGGTGCCACCGGCGAGCACATTGGCAGCGTTGGCGAGCACGACCTTCTGGCAGCGCCAGATGACGCCCCACACGTTGAGCAACATGATGGTGCCCAGCAACATGCCGGCGCTGATGGCGATGCCGCCGGCGCTCTTGCCGAAGCCGCTGGCGAAGTAGTTCTTCGTCACGATGGTGATGAGGATGCCGGTGACAAAGGTGCTGACGGCTGCCCAACGGAACCACCAGAGTGCCCGACGAGCCACCTTGTCGATGGCAATGAGACGCGCCTTGCCACCGATCTCCTTGTGCGGCTCAGCCTCGAACTGACCGAACGCGGGCACCTGCACGAAGTTGAAGTAGTAGAGGAGGCCGATCCAGGTGATGCCGGCCAGGATGTGCAGCCAGCGGAACCCGAAGCTGCCAAGGCTGTCTGCACTGAAGAAACCGTTGTAATCCGCGAGCACTTTTCCGTACCCCTCCCTTGTGAAACCGAACTGGTTGGTAACGTAGCACCGTCACCCCAGCCAACGGCGAATGACCCGGCATACGGGCCATGCCCGTTAGCCTGCCCCTCGTCATGGCTCACGAATTCATCTACACCTGTTACAAGCTGGCTCGCTTCTACCCACCGGATCGCACGGTGCTGGAGAACATCTCGCTGTCCTTCTATCCGGGCGCGAAGATTGGCGTACTGGGCAGCAACGGCGCCGGCAAGTCCAGTCTGCTCAAGATCATGGCCGGCCTCGACGACGGGTACACCGGCGAGGCCCGCCTCACCCCCGGCTTCACGGTTGGCTACCTGGCGCAGGAGCCGCAGCTCGACCCAACCAAAGACGTCAAGGGCAACGTCATGGACGGCGTCGCCGAGGTGCAGGGCCTGATCGATCGCTACAACGAAGTGATGGGGATGTGGGCAGACCCCGATGCCGACTACGAGAAGGTCGGCGCGCTGCAGGCCGATCTGGAAGACAAGATCGCCGCTGCGGACGCATGGAGCCTCGAGCGCAACGTCGGCATCGCAATGGACGCATTGCGCTGCCCGCCCGACGACGCCGATGTGACCACGCTGTCCGGAGGCGAGCGCCGCCGCGTGGCGCTGTGTCGCCTGCTGCTCAGTCACCCCGACCTGCTGCTGCTGGACGAACCCACCAACCACCTCGACGCGGAAAGCGTCGATTGGTTGGAGCGCTTCCTGCAGGAATACAGCGGCACCGTGGTCGCCATCACTCACGACCGTTACTTCCTCGACAATGTCGCCAAGTGGATTCTGGAACTGGACCGCGGTCGCGGCATGCCCTTCGAAGGCAACTACTCCAGTTGGCTGGAGCAGAAGCAAGAGCGCATCATGCGCGAGGAGAAGGGCAACGAAGCCCGCCAGCGCACCCTGGCACGCGAGCTGGAATGGGTGAAGATGTCGCCCAAGGCCCGGCAGGCCAAGGGCAAGGCCCGCCTGACCGCCTACGACAAGTTGCAGAACGAGGCCGAGGCTGCCGAGCGCGGCCCGGACAAGTTGGAGATCACCATCCCGGTCGGCAAGCGCCTGGGCGACACGGTGATCGAGGTCAAGAACCTGGGCAAGGGCTTCGGCGACAAGCTGCTGGTGGAAGACCTGTCATTCACGCTGCCCAAGGCCGGCATCGTGGGCATCATCGGCCCCAACGGCGCCGGCAAGACCACGCTGTTCAAGATGCTCACCGGTCAGGAAGCTCCCGACTCGGGCACCATCGTGGTGGGCGACACCGTCGAGATGGCGTACGTCGACCAGAGCCGCGATGTGCTGGACCCCGATGCGTCGGTGTACGAAGAGATCACCGGTGGCGTCGAGCACATG
>JAYVVY010000009.1:0-3256 GCA_043786575.1 Ilumatobacteraceae bacterium | reverse complement strand
GACAGCTTCGGGGACGTCCAGTCGAAGCCGAAGGCACGCGCCAGAGCGAGGCCGGTGTCGTCGTTCGAGCGGCTCTCCCCCACCGGTGCGATCACCGGCGCCACCGGCATCACCATCAGTGAGCCGTAGCTGGATGTGACGTCGCTGATCTCGAAGCTGGTCGTTGCGGGCAGCACTACGTCGGCGTAGCGAGTGGTGTCGGTGAGTACCTGCTCGTGCACGACGGTGAACACGTCGTCGCGACTGAAGGCGGCAACGACCGACCGCTGGTCGGGGCACATCACCAGCGGGTTCGAGCCCTGCACGAACAACACTTCGCACGGATCGCTCGAGCCGGGAGCCATCCACTGGCCCACCTGGTGCAGCGGCAGCGAACGACGCGGCAGGTCGTTGAAGGCCTCCGCCGGCCAACGCCTGCGGGGCTTGGCCGCCCCGGCAGAGGTGGACCCGATGACACCACTGCCCGGCTGACCGAAGTGCCCACCGACCACCGGCAACGACAGAATCGCGCGGCACGAAGCGCCGCCATTCGCATTGCGTTCCTGGCCCCAGCCGATGCGCAGCATGGTGGGCCGGGTGGTGCCCCACAAGTCGGCGAGCAGGACAATGTCAGCGGCAGCGAGGCCGGTGACCGAGGCGGCGCTCTCGACCGTCCACTCAGCGGCTGCCGCGAGGAACTCGTCGGCACCGGACGAGTGCGCCGCGATGAACTCACGATTCAGGTGGCCGTTGGTGGCCCACTGGTTGGCAATCGCGAACGCAAGCACAGTGTCTGTGCCGGGCCGGATGGCGAGGTGCAGGTCGGCCCGTTTGGCCATCGCCGTACGTCGCGGATCGATGACGACGACCTTCGCGCCGCCGGCAACCGCTTGCTGTACCAGCGGAGGGAAGTGCGTGTTACTGACCGTCGGGTTGGCACCCCAGATGACCACCAGCTTGCTGTGCACCACATCACGCGGGTCGGCGGAGGCCATCTCGCCGTAGACGCTCTCCCACGCTGCACCCATGGTCTCGGCGCAGATGGTGTGGTCGATAACGGTGGCCCCAATCGCGGCGAAGAACGCTTCCGAGAGGCTGGCCCGCTCCACCACTGCGGCCGACGAGTTGTACGTGAAGGCCACCACCGCGTCGGCTCCACTTCGGTCGATGGATTGATGCATACGCGCCGCGATCAGTGCGGTCGCTTCGTCCCACGTCGCCTCACGAAACTCGCCGGCACCCTTCGGACCGGTACGCAGCAGCGGCGTCATCACGCGCTCGGGCGCATACACCCGCTGCGCATGCCGCTTGACCTTGGCGCAGATCCAGCCATCGGTGAACGGATTGTCGGGCGACGCATCGACATCGGTGATTCGGCCATTCGTGACGGTGACCGCTAGCGAGCAGGCATCGGGGCAATCAAGCGTGCACGCCGTGTGGATGACAGATGTGGCTTCGGTGACGTCGGTGACGGTCATGACCAGGGTCTAGCCGAACGGCCGCGACGTGGCAAGCAGTGTCACTCATAGGACTTTTGCCCCTAACCCGACCCGGGCCGTGGTACGTACCGTTGAGCCATGGAGATGAAGGAGTTCCGCTCTCGCGCCGAGTCGATTGTGCGCGACGGTGCGCTTGGCTACGACCAGAAGTTGCGCCGTCTCGCCGGTCTGGCCACCGAGGCGATCGAATACCCGGTTCTGTCCGACGCCTGCCGGGAGGCACTCGACAAACGAGTGATCTGCGACATGTACGAGGGCAACGCGCCGTACACCGCGCGATACATCCTTCCCGACTACGCGAGGGCGATGGCGCAGGGTTCCGCGCACCTCGAACTGGAACCGCCAACGACCCTCGATGAAGCACTCACGTTCCTGCAGGTGATGTACGCCCATGTCCCGTCAGTCACCACGTATCCCGTCTACCTCGGCGACCTCGACCGGCTGCTGGAACCGTTCGTGAACGGCATCAGCGATCGCGATCTGGACGAGAAGCTGCGACGGTTCTGGATTGGCCTCGACCGCATGGTGCCCGACGCGTTCGCGCACGCCGACCTCGGCCCCACTGACGGTCGGGTGGTGCGCTCGATCTTGCGCGTCGAGCGCTCGCTGCGCCAGGTGGTGCCGAACATCACGCTGCGCGTGGACCCCACGCTCACACCCGACGACCTCGTGTACGACGCGGTTGCCACGGTGTTTCAGACTGGCAAGCCGCACTTCGTGAACCACCCCATGATGGTCGCCGACCACGGCGAGGCGTATGCCGCGGTGAGTTGCTACAACTCATTGAAGATCGGTGGCGGTGCACACACGCTCGTGCGTCTGAATCTGAAGGAAGTGGTGGTGCGCCACACGGGCGGCGTCGATGCGTTCCTCGACCTCGCGCTGCCCCACTTCGTCGAGCTCACCGCCGAATTGGCCGAAGCACGCATCCGATCACTGGTCGAGCAGCAGCACTTCTTCGACACGCATTGGCTGGCCACCGAAGGCCTGATCTCCATCGAACGGTTCTCGGCGATGTTCGGTGTGTTCGGGCTGGCCGAGGCCGTGAACCTGTTGCTGGTCCATAAAGGAGAGAGTGGTCGGTATGGCCACGACCCGGAGGCCAACGCATTGAGCTATCGCATCGTCGAGCGCGTTGCCGAGCTCGTGGCCGCGCGGCCGATGCCGTATTGCGAGGGCGGTGGTGGCCACTGCTACCTGCATTCGCAAAGTGGCATCGACCTCGATCGCGACGTCACCGCCGGCACCCGTGTGCCCGTGGGAGAAGAGCCCGGCATGCTCGACCACATTCTCACCTGTGCCCCGCACCACCGTCTGTTCCCAGCCGGCATCAGTGATGTATTCCACGTGGACGACACGGCGCTTGCCAACCCACAGGCCGTGGTCGACATCATCCGCGGCGCCTTCCGCTCGGGCATGCGCGACTTCACGTTCAACCTCGACTCGAACGAGTTCATCCGCATCACCGGCTACCTCGTGCGCAAGAGTGACCTGGTCAACATCGAGAGCAAAGGCGCACTGCACGGCAGCGACTACCTGGCCGCCGGTTCGGAGAACTCGTTCCACCTGACGCAGCGAGCGGCGAAGAGGATCGGCTGCCATGAGCTCAGCCCCCGGCCTGATCACTGACACGATCGAGTTCTCCAGCGTCGATGGTCCGGGCAACCGGTTCGTCGTGTTCCTGCAGGGCTGCAACTTCGACTGCATCGCCTGCCACAACCCCTACACAATCAACGTGTGCAACAACTGCGGTGACTGCCTGGCCACGTGCTCGTCGG
>JAYVVY010000008.1:0-13663 GCA_043786575.1 Ilumatobacteraceae bacterium | reverse complement strand
ATGAGGTCTTCGTACAGTTCCATCGACACATCGTGGTCGCTGCCGAACATCACGCCCATACACATATTCGTTTCACCTCTCACCGCTCACTGGCACGTTCGTGCCAGCCGCGGAACAAGCAGCGTAGTGGACCAACTTCTTCTCGAAGGATCCGCGCGGCAATCCCGGGCGGCTGGTCAACCCCGCCCCCATTGTGTGCAAATCTTTGCCCGGGCAGTGCGACCGGAAGGGGCTTGGCAATGGCGGAGACACTCGTCGCTGAAGGTGGCGTTGCAAGCAAGGGGCTGAAGGGAGGGTCACTCGGTCTGGTAGCCGTAATCGTCATCGGTGTTGCATCGACGGCTCCCGGCTACAGCTTGGCGGCCAGCATCGGGTTCGTCACTGGAGAGGTCGGCGCGAAAGCACCGTTCATCATGTTGTTCGCCTTCGTGCCGATGGCATGCATCGCGGCGTCGTTCTACTACCTCAACAAGGCCGACCCGGACTGCGGCACCAACTTCACGTGGGGTGTGCGAGCGTTCGGCCCGAAGGCCGGCTGGATTGCTGGTTGGGGCTGCATCGTCGCCGACTTGGTGATCATGCCCAACCTTGCGGGAGTGTCGGGCCAGTACCTGGTGTTGTTGTTCTCCGAGACCGCGGCTGACAACATCTACCTGACAACGTTCATCGGCATCCTGTTCATCATCGCGATGACCTGGATCTGCTGGAAGGGCATCGAGCTCTCCGCACGTTCGCAGGTGTTGCTGCTCGGTACGGAGCTGATCGTGCTCGCAATCTTTGCAGTCATCGCCTTCACCAAGGCGATGGGTCAGGGCATCGAGCGCACGGTCGATGGTGTCACCTATCGCTCGATGAAGCCGAGCCTGTCGTGGATGTCACCGTCGGGTGTCCCGAGCTCAGCGATCATCGCCGGACTCGTCGTGGCCGTCTTCATCTACTGGGGCTGGGACACCTGTGTGTCGGTCAACGAGGAGGCCAAAGACTCTTCCAAGACCCCCGGGCGTGCCGCAGTGTTGTCAACCGTGATTCTGCTCGCCATCTACCTCGTCACCAGCTACGGCTCGGTGGCGCTGCTCGGTCCCGAATTCGTCACGAACAACGCCGACGAGGCCATCTACCAACTCGGGAAGGTGGCGCTTCCAACCATCATGGTGAAGTTGCTCGTCATTGCCGTGCTGACGTCTGCCGCGGCGTCGTGCCAAACAACGATTCTGCCCGCCACGCGGACCATGTTGTCCATGGGTTCTCACGGTGCAGCGCCTGGGAAGCTGGCTCGGATTGACCCCAAGCGCTTGACGCCCGACTACAGCACGTGGCTGTTCGGAATCATCTCCATCGTCTGGTACGTGATGTTGGTGGTGGTCAGTCACAACACCAGCACCGACGCGTACAGCGCGTCGATCGCAGCGGTCGGTATGGCGATCGCGGTCTACTACGGCTTGTCTGGAATCTCCTGCATCGTCTACTTCCGTCGATTTCTCTTCAAGTCGCCGAAGAACTTCGTGATGATCGGCTTCCTGCCGGGCCTTGGCGGCACGATTCTGCTGTACGTGTTCTTCAAGACAATCTGGGACGCACGCAACGCCGCGTATGGGTACGGCACGCTGTTCGGTATCGGTACCGTGCTGCTCATCGGCACTCTTCTGCTCGTTCTCGGCATCCCGCTGATGTTGTGGTGTTCCAAGAAGTTCCCGAAGTTCTTCGCCTATCTCCCAGATCCGCCAGACCTGGTGAAGGACCCCACCGCCCACGACACTCTCGCTGCGCCCTTGGGCACCTACACGAAGGCAGGTAAGTAATGGCAGGGGAACTGATTGTTGGAGTGGGGGGTGCGGGCAGCGGCTTCCAGGCTGCACGGGTCGCCGCGCGAGTAGCGAATCTCATGCAGTCCACGCTCGTGCTGGTGTTCGGGTACGAGTCCGTGGCGATGGGACCGCGCGGCGGCGTGCTCGAGGAGCAGGTCGCTGCAGTGGGCGAGGAAGCCATTGCCGAGATTCGTGGCGAGCTGGTCGGCACATACCCGAACCTCACCATCGAAGTAGCGCTGGTGCAGTCGCGTCCGGTTGACGCGCTCATCGAGGTCGCCGCTGCACGGGGTGCAGAGGCAATCGCTGTCGGGCACGGCGGCAGTGGCCCGTTCAAGGCCGCGCTGCTCGGCAGTATCACCTACGAGATCGTGCATCGTTCCCCGATCCCGGTTCTCGTCGTTCCGAACGACGACGCCGACGAGGCCTAAACGGTTGCCGCTGATTGGCCGGCGACGACTTCCGACCTGTCGGCGTCGGTCAGTTCGAAGGCGGTGAACTCTTCGCCGGTGTCAGCCCAGTCTTCGAACTGGATGACACCCATCTCCTCGAAGCGGTGACGCAGCCACTTGTCGTTGCGGTCCAGCAGGCCCAGCTTCTTGCAGTTGGGCACGATCTTGCTGAACAGCATGCTCTGGAACACGGCGCGAGTCGGGTCGGCGAGCACCAACGGAATGACCTCGCGGACATTGACGCCCATGCGCTCCCACACTTCTTGCTGCATGAACCGGTCACGCATGCGAATAGCTGCCTCGAACGCAAACTCCTGGCGGTCCTTCATCTCGGCGTCTGTCATCTCGTCGTAGCACTCCTTGAGACTGAGCACGCCGAAGGCGACGTGACGGGCCTCGTCGCTCATCACGTAGCGCAGCAGCTTCTTCAGCAGCGGCTCGTTGGTGAACTGGTGCATGAAGCCGAAGGCCGCAAGGGCAAGGCCCTCCACCATGACCTGCATACCGAGGTAGGTCATGTCCCAGCGGCTGTCGTTGACGATGTCGTCGAGCAGCATGCGTAGGTGCGCGTTGACCTGGAACTCGCCACCCAGCTTCTCCTCCAGGTAACGGGCGAAGACCTCGACGTGGCGGGCCTCGTCAACGACTTGGGTGCTGGCGTAGAGCTTGGCGTCGTACCACGGCACGGTTTCGACGATCTTGGCGGTGCAGATCAGTGCACCCTGCTCGCCGTGCATGAACTGACTGAGGCTCCAGTTGCGGCTCTGGACACCGAACTCCAGCCACTCCTTGTCGCCCCACTTTTCCACCGGCGTGCCGATGTACATGCTGGCGTCAACGCCGGTGCCAATCAGTGCCTGGTCCTCAAGGACCGACTTCTCGACGTCAACGTCGATCGACCAATCAAGATCCGTGCTGGCATTCCACTGCCCCGTCTTGGCCTTCTCGTAGAGCTTGCGCAGTGCAGGGCGCTGCAACGAGTAGTCCCACGTGAAGATCGAGTCGGCGTTGTTCTTGACGATGTGCTCGATCTCGGTGGAGTCCACCAGCGGCACGGCAAGGATTGCGTCGATGTCGTTGATCTCAGCGCGGCCGATGATCGTTTCGTTGTCGTTATGCGTGACAGTCATTGTTCGGGTCCTTAAGCGGTGATGGATGCCAGAAAGGCGGGCAGGATGAAGGTGTTGATGAACGGGCGAGCCGAGTCGGCATCGCCGAGATCGACATGGTCGGACGGTGCAAGGAAGTAGCTGATCACCAGCCGCGACAGCAACTCCACCAAGCGGGCGGACTCGCGCCGCGGCAGGTACGGATCGACCATTGGCACCAGGAAGACAGTGGCGACGCGCATGATTCGCGGCAGCCCTTCCACTGTCAGCTGCGCCAGTGTGTCGCCCGGTTCGGAGGCCATCATGATGGCCAGGTGCTCGTCGTCGCGTAGCTCGTGAGTGGCAGCGACTACGGCGCGCACCAGTAGGTCCTCAAGGTTGACCGCTCCGGCAACCTGCGCAGTGAGTCGCACGAAGAAGTCCTCCAACTCGCGAACCCGAAGCGCCTCGAAGAGCACGTCCTTGCCACCGGGGAACAGCCGATACAGGGTGGCGCGGGATACACCCGCCTCGCTGGCGATGTCGTCGATGGTGACCTTCTCGATGCCCCATCGCTCGCAGCACGTCTTGGCCGCGGCAATGACGCGCAGCTCGACGGACGTGGGCGCAGACGACATGGGTGAGACAGTAAGACGGTTTCTGTCTCACTGTCAATGGTCTCACCAATTGTTGACCTGTTGGATCAACAATTAGTCTGCCCTGATAGCCTCGGCGTACCAGTGCGAACAACTGTGTGAACAAGGAGCCCCTTCAATGAAACGACAGATCCTCGCGACCGCCGCCCTGGTCGGCTTGTTGCTCGCCGCCTGCGGCGACGACACCACCACCAGCAGCGATACCACTCCCGCCGCCGAGACCACAGTCGCAGCAACCGACACCACCGCAGCGACCGCCGACACGACCGCTGCAGCTGGTGGAGACGCCGCTGCCTGCGCCGCCGGCAAGACGCTTGCGGCCGACTCGCTGACCATCGCGACCGGCGACCCGGCATTCCCGCCCTACGTCCTCGACGACAAGCCCGAATCGGGTGAAGGCTTCGAAAGCGCCGTTGCGCTGGCCGTCGCCAAGGAACTCGGCTTCGAAGGCGACGCCGTGAAGTGGGTGCGCACCTCGTTCGACACGGCGGTCGCCGGCAGTGACAGCACCAACGACTTCAACCTGCAGCAATTCACCATCAACGACGAGCGCAAGCAAGTCGTGTCGTTCAGCGATCCATACTACACCGCCAACCAGGCCGTGCTCGGCTACGCAGATGGGCCGGGCAAGGACGTCACCAAGCTCAGCGATCTCAAGTCACTGCGCCTCGGTGCCGCCGCCGGTACCACGAGCCTGCAATTCATCCTCGACGTCATCCAGCCCGATGCCGAACCATTCGCGTTCAACAGCAACGCCGACGCCAAGACGGCGCTCGACAACAAGCAGATCGACGCCATCATCACCGACCTGCCCACCGGTCTCTACATCTCCGCGGTGGAGATCGAGGGCACCAAGGTCTTCGGCCAGTTCCCCATCGAAGTCGGCGGTGCTGGCGACCAGTGGGGCCTGCTGCTCACCAAGGACAACCCCCTCACCGAGTGCACCGACATCGCGTTGGCCAACCTGACTGCTTCGGGCGAACTTGCCACTATCACCGAGAAGTGGATGGGCGAGTGGAGCGAAGCACCGACGCTCTCCAAGGACTGACCCGACGAGATCCGGTCCGCCAAGGACTGACCTTCTAGAGTCACCACCATGACGAACAACGACGAAGGCGCCGACATCGCGTCGGCGCCTTCTCGCGTCCCGGGTCACTCCCCCGCCGCGACAACACGTCGAGAGCTGTGGCTGCGCCGTCAGCGACGCAAGGCAACCATCATTGCCGTCGTCTCAACGGTGCTTACTTTCGGGGGCCTGGCGTGGCTGATCACCAGTTCCAGCGGGTGGCCGAAAGTGAAGACCATTTTCTTCAACGCCGAGAGGTTCAAGGAAGACTTTCCCGAGATCCTCGGCTACCTGTGGGTTGACGTGAAGCTCTTCTTGCAGACCGCTCCCTTCATTTTGATGTGGGGTCTCGTCATTGCGTTGTGCCGCAACACGCGCAACCCGGTGCTGTTTCCCCTGCGTGCGTTCGCTGCGGTGTACACCGACTTCTTCCGCGGAGTCCCCATCATCCTCACCATCTACCTCGTCGGCTTTGGCATCCCGAAACTGGGGCTGTTGGAGGGCGACTTTCACGTCCTCGGGTTCGGCGGGAACTGGAGCTCGCCGTACCTGTGGGGCCCCATTGCGCTTGTCCTCGCCTACTCCGCGTACGTCGCGGAGGTTTTTCGCTCAGGTATCGAGGGCGTCCACGAAAGCCAGCGCGCTGGGGCACGATCGCTTGGGCTCTCCCACTCTCAAACACTGCGACACGTTGTACTTCCGCAGGCAGCGCGGCGTGTGGTGCCCCCGCTGATGAACGACCTGCTGTCGCTACAGAAGGACGTTGCATTGCTCAGCGTGCTGGGCATCATCGAGGTCTTCCGCCGCGCCACCTCCATCAAAGACCTCACCGGCAACTTCACGCCGCTGGTCGCGGCGGCGGTCATCTTCCTCGCACTCACCATCCCCGAGACGCGCCTGGTGGATTGGTACTCCAACCGGCAGCGTCGGCGCACAGGAGGCTCGCAAGTCGTATGAGCACGCCACCGAAGGTCGAAATCCGAAATGTCCGTAAGTCGTTCGGCAGCAAAGTGGTGCTCGACGACGTCTCGCTGCAGGTGGGCGCTCACGACGTCGTATGCCTGATTGGCGCCAGCGGTTCGGGGAAAAGCACGCTGCTGCGCTGCATCAACTTGCTCGAACCAATCGACGACGGGTCGATCCTCCTCGACGGTCTCGACATCAGCGTGCCAGGCCTCGACCCCGACCCGGTGCGACGTCGCATTGGGATGGTCTTTCAGAGCTACAACCTGTTTCCGCACATGAGCGTGCTGCACAACATCACCCTCGGCCCTACGAGGGTGCTTCGTCGACCGAAGGCGCAGGCAGCCACGACGGCCAGGGAGCTGCTCGATCGCTTCGGGCTGGCCGACCGGGCGGACGCGTACCCCGACCAGTTGTCGGGTGGGCAGCAGCAACGCGTCGCCATTGTTCGTGCCCTCGCGATGCAGCCGGAACTGATGTTGCTCGACGAAGTCACCGCCGCGCTGGACCCTGTGCTGGTCGGTGAAGTACTGAACGTGATTCGCGACATGCGCGGGCAGGGCATGACGATGATCCTGGCCACACACGAGATGGGCTTCGCCCGCGAGATCAGCGACCTGGTGTGCTTCCTCAAGGACGGCGTGATTCTGGAGGCCGCTCCCCCGGCGAAACTGTTCACGTCGCCCGACCGCCCCGAGACCGCCGACTTCCTGCAGCGCGTCATCGCCAGCGGCCGCCTCTAACTCGCAACCCGCGGCTTTAGAATCCGGCCCAGATGACTAGCGTCCGCGCTGCCTTTCGTTCACTTCGAGTGCTGCCAGCGCGCATGACCGGAGCGTTCGCAACGATGCGGTCACTGCGCGCCGCCGAGCGCGCGGCCGGACCCATCGATCACACGCTCATCGCAATGCACAAGCAGATAGCGCAAGCTCAGAGAGACCTAGAGCAGCTCGCCACATCGGCCGCTGCACAGCATCAGCAGATCAACGCCCTCGCGGCGACCACTCAGCTCTCGAACGGTGACTCTGAGGCGCGGGCAGACAGGCTGGCAGAGGAGTTACAGCGGGTCCATCTCGCGGCACAGGCCATAGGCAAACAGGGCCACGAAGCATTGCTGACTGCCCTCTGGGTGGCCAGCGCCCCACTCTCGTCTCACCCCCTGGTCTCGGTGGTCATGCCCACGTATCTGCCCTCGCGGGCGGGGTGTCTTCAGTCAGCTATCGAAAGTGTTCTGGCTCAGTCGTACCAACACCTTGAGCTGCTGGTGGTGGACAACTCCGACGAGGGCATGCTCATCGAACGCCCACCGTGGTGGCCCAAGGACCCGCGCGTGCGCGTGCTCCGTTCAGCCCCGCATCAGGGCAATGTTGCGCGCAACACGGCGCTGAGGACGGCACGCGGCACGCTGATCGCCTATCTGGATGATGACTGCGTGTGGTTTCCGTGGTGGCTCCGGGCAGCAGTGGTGTCGCTAGAGGGTTCGCCTCATGCGCAGTTCGCGTACGGCGTACGTCTCAGTGGACGCGCTGGCCCGGGCCTGGATTCGGTGAACGCAGTTCAGATCAGTCCCTTGCAGCTCCATCTCGACAATCCGGTCGACACAAACAGCTTGGTGCACAGAGCGGGACACGGCGAGGAATGGGACCCCGCTCTGGGCTCATGTGGCGACTACGACTTGGTCGTGCGCTTGTCTGCTCATCCACACGTCTTCGTGCCCATTCCAGCGTGCGCATACGGCACCGCCGCGCCCGGCCGCGTGTGGGCGGCGGAGCAACATCACCTCCACGACGAGGATGTCGCATCCGTTCGCTCTCGCGCTCGTCAACGTCGGCCATTGCGGGTGGTAGCGGCCAACGCCATGTACCCGCTCATCACCGAGACCTACATCGGCGATGAGCTGGAGGGCCTTCGCCAGCACGGTGTCGAGATCGTGTTGGCTCGCCAACAGCCCGGCCCAACCGAGTGCCCGAGCGCCGTCTATGCTCCCCTCTTCGAATCGCTGGACGAGGCCATCTCCTCGCTCGATCCAGACCTGGTGCTCTCGCACTGGGCGGAGACAGCCCACTGGTCCGGTCCAATCGCAGCGCGCCGTGGTGTACCTCACGCCGTTCGGCTGCACTCGTTCTGCGCCGCGGTTCCGGACGAGGCGGTGTACACCGAATGGTGCGTAGGCACGTGGGGCTTCGCTCATAGCCCTCGAATACACCCGCTAGCGCGCGAGCTCCCAGCGATGATCCTCAGTCCGTGCGAACCAAACACTGATGACTCGCTTCGAAACAGAACGATCGTGTCCCTATCCGCGGGCCTCCCGAAGAAGGCGTGGCCCACGCTGATCGACGCTGCAGCTGCCATAGAGGACGCGCGGCTACAAGTCATCATCGGCCGCACGGCAGGGTGGGAGCACCTGGCCGACGAGGTGGCCGCGCTCGGTGCCCGCCATGGCCACCTGAACTCCGTCACCGTCGATGTGCCGTTCCCACAGAGCCAGCTCGCAATCCGATCGTCAGCGGTACTGGTCTATTGCGTTGGCCCCGGGGTTCCTCTTGGCCAGCCGAGGTCCATCATTGAAGCTGCCCTCGCTGCAACGCCACTCGTTCTGCCCGACGAGCCCGAAATGCATGCAATGATCGGCGACACCGCGGCGTTCTACACCCGTGGCAGCACCACTTCCTTGACCTGCGCAATTCGTCGTGCTCTCGATCAGCCTCACTCCATGGACCAGCGACTGGCGCTCGCCCAACGAATCCGCACCGTCCACGCGGCGCCCGAGCGTTTCGCCCAGTGGGCCGACGAGCTCACTCGTGCCGTTGTCGATTGGCGCTCGGTCCGCATGCCAGGCGCTGCAGCGGCGGCAGGGCGTTGGTGGAGCCAGCGCTGAGCCCCGTAGCGCCTCGCAGCCCTCAATCAGCCGAAGCGCGTTAGGGTGCTGCGGCATGTCGGCAGAAGGCGTTCTTCCCATCGGTTCCGTGGTGCCGGCACCCGACCTCGAGGTATCGCCCGGCAAGCGGCGCTTCATCTTGTCGCTCAGTCTGTTCCTGTTCGTTATCGGTACCTTCGGCTCAAACATCGGGCCGGCCTGGGTAGACGAACGGCCCGCCGTGGTGCTGGCCTTGTCGTCACGCAATCGCAACCTGCTCGGCTCGGTGCCGTTCATCGATCCGCTGCCGTACGCGCTGCTCGGGTTCGCGCGCATCCTGCTGGCGGGAGTAGCGCTCTTCTATCTCGGTCGCTGGTACGGAGCGAAGGCAATCTCCTGGGCAGAGGGTCAGGTGGGCGAGCTGCCCTCCATCTACGGGTGGTTCCAGCGGGCGATTGACCGCGCCGGCTGGCTGATGCTGCTCTTGATGCCCGCCAGCAACCTGGTGTGCATGATGGCCGGCCACCGCCGCATGCGTGCCCGCGTGTTCGTACCGCTCATCTCCATCGGCATCGGCATCAAGCTGATCGTGCTCTGGATCGGCGGCAGGGCGTTCGAGGCCGAGATCGTCTCCTTCCTTGAGTTCATCAACAAGTACCAATGGTGGGTCGTCGGCGGTCTTTTCGCCATCACCATCCTGCAGTCGGGCAAAAAGGTACGTAAGTCTCTGCCCGAGGTGCTCGACGAGATCGAGACCCCTGACGGCATCATCGAGCCGCACGTGCCGCGCGACCGACACTTCATCACCCACGAAGACGAGCGCGGCGGCGCGGGTCCCGACAACGGCTGATAGAACACTGCCCATGGCTGAAACTGCACTTGGCGGTAACCCCGTCCACACCGTCGGCGACCTTCCCGCGGTCGGCTCCCCCTCCCCTTCATTCGCAATCACCAAGGGCGATCTCTCGGAGGTTACCGCCGACGATTACGCCGGTCAGCGCGTCATCCTCAACATCTTCCCCAGCATCGACACGGCCACCTGTGCCACCAGCGTGCGCACGTTCAACGAGAAGGCGTCAGCTCTCGACAACACGGTCGTGCTGTGCGTCAGCGCCGACCTGCCGTTCGCCCAGGGTCGTTTCTGCGGCGCCGAAGGCCTCACCAACGTCGTCACCGCCAGCACGTTCCGCAGCGACTTCGGCACTGCGTTCGGCGTCACGCTTGCCGATGGAAAGCTGGCCGGTCTGCTGGCCCGCGCCGTCGTGGTGCTCGACGAGCACGGCACCGTGATTCACAGCCAGCTCGTGCCAGAGATCGCACAAGAGCCGGACTACGACGCAGCCATCGACTCCCTGGGCTAAGCGCTCACGGCTTACACGCCCAAGAACGCGTCGAGGCCAATCGTCAGACCCGGGTGATCGGCGATCTTCTTACACGCGAGCACCACGCCTGGCATGAAGCTGTCGCGGTCGTAACTGTCCTGGCGGATGGTGAGCGATTGCCCCTGCGCTCCCAGAATCACTTCCTGGTGGGCGACCATGCCACGCATACGCACGGCGTGCACGTGAATGCCACCCGGGCCGACGCCGCCGCGGACACCTGGAAAGACCTCGTGTTGCGTCGGGTCTGGCGCCCACTGACTGCTGGCGGCGGCCATCCGAGTGGCGGTGGTGACGGCGGTGCCTGAGGGTGCATCGACCTTTGCATCGTGGTGTAACTCGATGATCTCGGCAGTGTCAAAGTACGGCGCGGCCAGTTCAGCAAAGCGCATCATCAGCACCGCGCTGATCGCGTAGTTGCTGGCGACGATGCAGTTACTGCCACTGAAAACAGTGCGAAACGCGTTGAGATCGTCGTCATCGAGGCCGGTCGTGCCAACGACTGCGTGAATGCCATGCAGAGCCAGCCACGGCACGGTTGTCCGTGAAGCAGCGGCGACGGTGAAGTCGACGACCACGTGGGCCTGCGCGTCGGCAAGAGCCCGCAGCTCTCCATGAATCTCAACCCCGCTACGAACCTGGCCGACCGCATTCGGATCAACTGCAGCCACCAACTCCAGCGTCGGGTCGGCGGCGACCGCCTGGCACACAGAAGTACCCATCCGTCCGCCAGCCCCGACCACACCAACCCGAATGACGCTCATGCCACCGAACGTAGCTGCTGGCTCCCCTTCCACCCGCCTCAAGTTCAGCGAACCTGTCGCAGGTGCCACCACCAAGGATGGAGGTCACGCACGCGACAGGTTGACGAAATGTGGGCGGCGCGGTTCAGCGGTTCGTTGA
This sequence comes from Ilumatobacteraceae bacterium, assembly GCA_043786575.1. GTDB lineage: Bacteria > Actinomycetota > Acidimicrobiia > Acidimicrobiales > Ilumatobacteraceae > UBA668. The sequence continues at coordinate 2,494 of JAYVVY010000008.1, read as the reverse complement.
GGCGATGGGGCCGACGGTGACTGTTACTTGGTCGGCAGTGAGGACGTCGCGGATGACGTCCGTGACCGCTGCCTGGTCGACTGCGGCCCAGCGGGCCACCTGCTCGTCGATGGGGCGCACGGCGCCGGTGGTGAGCAGCAGGCCGCCGTTGCGGGCCATGCGCGCGCCGGTGTCCTCCAAGCCCAACTCGAAGGCACCGGTCAGATACCCGACAGCGACTTCCAACTCTTCGTCGGTGATGCCGTCGGCAACCAACTTGTGCAGCTCGGTCATCATCAAGCCCTGCACCTCATCAGCATGCTCGGGCTGTGTGCCGGCGTACATCTGGAACACGCCAGCGTCGCTGTAGCTACTGACGCCCGAGTACACGGCGTACGCAAGCCCGCGGCTCTCGCGAATCTCTTCGAACAGTCGGCTGGACAACCCGCCGCCGAAGACGTGATTGACCACGTCCAACGCTTCACGGCGCGGGTCGTTGCGAGCCAGCGAGCGGCCACCGATGACGATGTGTACCTGCTCGCTGTCGTCGTCGATTGCGTCGCCTGCGCCCTGCGCGCCAGGGCCAGTGCGAACTGGTAGCGCACCGCCCGTGGCAACACCAGCAAAGCAACGCTCGATCTCCACCAGCATCTCGTCGTGGCCCAGCGGGCCAGCAGCCGTGACGATCATCGCTCCGGCGCGATAGTGCGCCTCGAAGAACGAGCGAACGTCGTCGGGCGTGATCGCGAGCACGTGTTCGCGGTCGCCGGCGGGGTCGCGCCCGAGGGCGTGACCCTCGAACAACGCCGCCGAGAAACGCCGATGGGCAACGTCGTCGGGCGAGTCGTCGTCCATCGCCAGTTCTTCGAGGATGACTTGGCGCTCGCCATGCACGTCGTCGTCGCGCAGCGCAGGACGGGTGAGCACGTCGCCGAGCAACTCGATGCAGAAGGGCGCGTGCCGTGCCGGCAGGCGGCAGTAGTACGCGGTGTACTCCTTGGAGGTGAACGCGTTGAAGTCGCCGCCGCGGCGATCGACACCGCGTGCCAACTCCTGTGCAGTGCGGGTGTCAGTGCCCTTGAACAGCAGGTGCTCGAGGAAGTGGCTGACGCCGCTGAGCGCGTCCGGCTCGTCGCGCGAGCCAACGCCGACCCAGACCCCGGTGGCCACCGACAGCGCGCCAGGCACGCGTTCGGTGGCCACGGTCAGGCCTGAATCAAGTTGTGTGATCCGGAGATCTGTCAATGGTTGACCTGTCGACGAATCGAGTGATCAGCGGTGACGACGACGGCCACGATCGCCGCCGTCGGGCTTGTTGCCCCCACCGGCGTTGCCGCCGGCCTCGCCAACGGGGCCGAGATCGCCCAGGTCGCCGGCCAATTCAGCGTCGAACGCATCGTCGAACGACACGGCAACACCGTCAGTGGGCACGGTGGCAACAGCGGCCGGTGCCGACGAACGCTCGCGGCGCGGGCCACGATCGCGATCGCCACCACGGTCGTTACGGTCACGGTCGTTACGGTCACGGTCGCCACGCTCTGAACGCTCGGGACGGTCGCCGCCGCCAGAAGAGGCTGCGCCTTCCGGGATCACAGGGTCCCACGACTCGCCGGGGGTGAGGCTGACCTTGCCCTTTTCGTCGACGTCTTCGACGATGACTTCGATCTCCTGGCCAAGGGTGAGCACGTCTTCAACGTTGTTGATGCGCTTGCCCTTGCCGAGCTTGCTGATGTGCACGAGACCATCGCGACCCGGCAGGATGTTGATGAACGCACCGAACTTGGTGATGTTCACAACGCGACCCTGGTAGCTGGTGCCAACCTCGGCCAGCGGCGGCGAGACAATGGCCTGGATGCGGGCCTTGGCCTCCTCCATGCGCCATGCCTCGACGGCGCCGATGGTGACGATGCCCTGGGCACCGTCGTCGTCGACGGCAATGTCGGCGCCGGTTTCCTGCTGGATGGTGTTGATGACCTTGCCCTTGGGCCCGATGACCTCGCCGATCTTGTCCATCGGGATGAAGATGGTGGTGATCTTCGGGGCCGTGGCAGCAACCTCGGCACGAGGTGCCGAGATGCAGGCATTCATGTTGTCAAGGATGGCCAGACGGGCTTCCTTCGCCTGCTCGAGCGCGGCGGTCAAGACGTCGGCGGGGATGCCTTCGATCTTGGTGTCCAGCTGCAGAGCGGTGATGGCGTCGGCCGTACCGGCCACTTTGAAGTCCATGTCGCCGAACGCATCTTCGGCACCGAGGATGTCGGTGAGGGTGGTGTACTTGCCCTCGGCGTAGACCAGGCCCATGGCGATACCGGCCACGGGGGCCTTGATCGGCACACCGGCGTCCATGAGGGCCAACGAGCCCGAGCACACCGAGGCCATGCTGGTGGACCCGTTGGAGGCCAACACTTCGGCAACCAGGCGCAGCGTGTAGCTGAACTCGTCGAGGCCCGGCAGCACCGGCAGCAGTGCACGGGCGGCGAGCGCACCGTGACCGATTTCGCGGCGCTTGGGCGAA
>JAYVVY010000007.1:0-2990 GCA_043786575.1 Ilumatobacteraceae bacterium | reverse complement strand
ACACCGAGAGCACCTCGACGGCGACCTTCTGGAAACGGGCGAACAGTTCGTCACTCATGGACTTCTCCTTGTTGCTTGCTGCAACGGCATTGGGTTGTTACGGATGATAATCGGGTGTTGTACGCGGTGGGTCAGTGACCCATGCCGAGGCCGCCATCGACGGGGATGACGGCACCGGTGATGTATGCAGCGTCTTCGGACGCGAGGAACGCGACTACGCCAGCGATTTCCTGGGGCGTGGCCACTCGGCCGAGCGGCACGGCTGCCGTGAGCTCGCCGAGACGCTTCTCGCTCAACGCTGCGGTCATGTCAGTGGCCACGGGGCCGGGGGCGACGACATTGCAGGTGATAGTGCGTGAGCCAAGCTCGCGCGCTACCGAGCGGGCGAAGCCGACGAGGCCAGCCTTCGACGCTGCGTAGTTGGTTTGGCCGGCCGAGCCGAGCAGGGCAACGACGGACGAGACGAGGATGATTCGGCCGCGGCGAGCCTTGAGCATGCCTTGCGCCGCGCGCTTGGTGACGCGGTAGGCGGCGGTCAGGTTGGCGTCGATGACCGAGGTGAAGTCGGTCTCGCTCATGCGGAGTAACAAACCGTCGTGGGTGATGCCTGCGTTGGAGACCAGGATCTCTACGGTGCCGAACTCGGCTTCTACCGCGGCGAACGCGGCCTCCACCGATGCCGTCGAGGTGACGTCGCACTGCACGCCGAACAGACCCTCGGGCGGGGGAGAGGAGTTGTAGGTGACGGCAACACGATCGCCGAGGGAGGCGAACCGTTGCGCGCACGCCAAACCAATTCCGCGCGAGCCACCGGTGACCAGCACGACGCGGCTCATGACAAAACCTTCACAGCAACACCGTCGCATCGGGTGCGTCGGCCTCTGCACCACCCCAGCGAATCACCGCGCTGGCTGAAGTCATGCCGGCCCCGAACCCGACGAGCAGCACGAGGTCGCCCTTCTGGATGCGGCCGGTGTCGAGTGCGTCGGCAAGGGCCAGTGGAATCGACGCCGCCGACGTGTTGCCAGTGCGATGCAGGACGACGGCTGTCTTGTCCATGGACATGCCGAGGCGGTCGAGCGATGCCTGGATGATGCGGATGTTGGCCTGGTGGGGAACGACGAGAGCGATTTCGTCGGCAGTGACGCCCGCGTACTGCATGCTCTTCGTCGCCGAATCGACCATGATGCGGACGGCCTTGCGAAAAACTTCCTTGCCGTCCATCTGCAGGAAGCCGCCCACCTCGGCGTAGAGAAACTTCTCTGCCGTGCCGTCGGCGTCGAGGTCCCAGCCGAGCAATTGGCCGGGTCCTTCGACGGCCTCCAGCACCACAGCAGCACTGCCGTCGGCGAACAGGATCGCTGTATTGCGGTCGGTCCAGTCGGTGATACGAGCCAACGTGTCGGTGCCGATGACCAACACCTTTTTGGCGCCCATCGCGATCATGCCGTGTGCTTGCACCATCCCGTAGACGAAGCCGCTGCAGGCTGCATTCAGGTCGTACGCGCCGCACTGCAAGCCCAGCTCGGTCTGTACGGCGGGGGCACTGGCGGGCACCGTGCGGTCCGGCGTGGTAGTCGCAAGGATGAGCGCGTCAATGGAGAGTGGGTCGACGCCGGACATCTCCAACGCTGCCCGGCCGCTCTCCACGGACAGGCCGACGGTGCTGCCACCGACGCGCCGCTCGTGGATACCCGTGCGGTCGACGATCCAGTCGTGCGAGGTGTCGATGGTCTTCTCCAGGTCGTGGTTGGTGACCACCTGTGGCGGCAACGCGGTGCCCCAGCCGGTGATGACCGCGCCACGAACATTGGGGGGTAGTGCGGGCATGTCTAGACCGTCCTCAACCATGCGATGGGCTGGCGCAGGGTGACGCGCTCGCCTTCGACTGCGATGTAGCTCTGCAAGATGCCGGCGAACGGCGAACGAACCTCTGTGTCGCCGATGTGGCCTACGACGGTGCCGACTTCGATGGCCGCTCCATCCTTGATGCCGCCGAGCGGGAGGAAGACGCCAGCGGCCGGGCTGACGACCAAACGCTCGACCGCGAACAGGTGCTCGCCTTCGTGCTGTGTGGTGGCCCGTGGTGCGCCGGCATTGACCCAATCGAGCAACTTGTCGAGCTCGTCGGGAGTGGAAACGGAAATGGTGCGTGCACCGTCCACAGTGCGTTTGGCCATACCGGTGAGCACGCCTCCTGGCCCGAGCTCGACGAAGTCGCGTACGCCGAGTTCGGACATCATCAGCAGGCAGTGCTTCCAGCGCACCGGGCTACTGAGCTGTGCGGAGAGCAGGCTGCTCCATTCGCCACCAGCGTTGTGTGCCAGTGAATCGACGTTGGAGATAACGGGCACTTCGGTGTCGCGCGGGTTGGCGTCGGCGATGGCCTTGCGCAAACGGTCGCGTGCGGGTGCCATATAGGGCGTGTGGAACGCGCCCGAGACTTGCAGCGGCATCACCTTTTTGGCGCCGAGCTCTTTGGCAACGAGGCTGGCTGCGGCCACGCCCTCTGGTGAGCCGGCGATGACTACCTGGCCGGGGGCGTTGAAGTTGGCCACCCACACATCGCTGTCGGCGCGGCGGCAGGCGACTTCCACCTGGTCGTCATCGAGTCCGAGGACTGCCGCCATGGTGCCGACGTTGTCGTTGCCGGCGTGGTGCATTGCATCGGAGCGCTCGCAGACCAGCCGCACACCTTCGTCGAAGCCGAGCGCGCCGGTGGCAGTGAGTGCGGTGTACTCGCCAAGGCTGTGGCCGGCGCAGAAGCTGGGCTCGATGCCCAGGCGCTCCACGGCGTCGAGCACCATCAGACTGGACACGAACGTCGTCAGCTGGGCATTGCGTGTGTCGCGAAGTTCATCCGCGTCGGCATCGAGAAGGAGGCGAGCGATGTCGCGCTCGGCAACCTCGGAGGCCTCGGCCACAAGTTCCCAGCTGTCGTGGTCGGCCCAGGGGCGACCCATGCCCGGCCGCTGAGAGCCCTGGCCGGG
>JAYVVY010000006.1:0-3656 GCA_043786575.1 Ilumatobacteraceae bacterium | reverse complement strand
GAGCTGGACCTCCCCGTCGACGTCATCGGCAAGGACGTGGTGCTCAAGCTGGAGCTGTTGCAGCACGTCGGCAGCTTCAAACCTCGCGGCGCCTTCAACCGCGTCCTGTCCGCCGGCCCGATTCCGCTCGCCGGTTTGGTGGCCGCGTCCGGCGGCAACCATGGCGCCGCGGTCGCGTTCGTTGCTCGCTCACTTGGTCACCGCGCAGAGGTGTTCGTGCCCTCCAGCAGCCCGGTCATGAAGCGCGATCGCATCGCATCGCTGGGGGCCACGGTGCACGTCATCGACGGCCTCTACGACGACGCGCAGGCGGCCGCCACGGCCCATCAGTTGGAGACCGGAGCACTGGCAGTGCACCCCTACGACCACCCCGACGTCGTCGCCGGCCAGGGCACGATGGGTCGCGAATTGGAGCAGCAGATGGCCGCCCGCGGCAGCGAGTTCGACACCGTACTGGTGGCCAGCGGTGGCGGCGGCTTCACCGCCGGCCAGGCAGCGTGGTTCGCAGGCCGCAAGCGCATCGTTGCGGTGGAACCCGAGACCAGTCAGTGCCTGCGCGCTGCCCGGCTGGCGGGCGAGCCGGTTGACGTCGCCGTGTCGGGCGTGGCCGCAGACTCGTTGGGCGCGAAGCGACTTGGTTCGTTGGCCTGGACCATCGTCGAACACTTCGTCGCCGATGCCATCACCGTCAGCGACGACGCGATTCGCGCAGCGCAGCGGCTGCTGTGGGACCGGCTGCGATTGGTAGCCGAGCCGGGTGGCGCCACAGCGCTCGCCGCGCTGCACAGCGGCGCCTACGTCCCGTCGCCAGGTGAACGCATCGTTGTCGTGATCTGCGGCTCGAACTGCGACCCCGCAACCGTCGTTGGGTAGTCAGCCGAGTTCTTTCAGCAGCTGTTGGATGAGCGGGATGATGTCGGCTGGCGGGCCTAGCTTCAGGCACTCCTCGCCAGCGCTGCGTGCGGTCGCCTCGTCGGGTTCGGCCAGCAGATAACCGGTGGCAAACGCCAGCAGGCAATGCGCATTCGCATAGTCGGGGTTGCGCTCGATGGTGGTCTGCAGCAACTCGATGCCCTGATCGACCTGCGTCGGATTCGCCGTGTCGCGACCGTTGATCGCGATCAGATAACCCGAGTACGCGAGCGCGGTCTTGTTGGTTGGCTCCAGCTCCAGCACCCGCTGATATGTGATCAGCGCAGCCGAAAACTCGCTGGCGGTCAGCTGGGCATCGGCGGTTGCCAGCAGCGTTTCCACATTGTCGCCGGCCATCGTGGTGGTGGTCTCGCCCGACACACGCGCGATCAGCCCTTCGATCATCGGCACCATGTCCTGCGGCGGGTTCAGCGCCAGACACAGCGCACCCTGGGTGGTGACCATCACTTTGTCGATCGGGTCGAGGAACGTGCCCGCCGAAACAGCGAGCAAACAGTGGGGATCGCCGTAGGACTCGTCCAACAACGCTGCCGCTTCCAAACCGGCGATGCCGGCGCGAACTCCAGCCTGATCGCCCGCCTGCTGCCCATCAATCACCAGCAGATATGACGAGTAGGTGGCGGCCTCGGCGTTACCGGGCTCGAGCGCTAGCACCCGCTCGAATGCTGCGCGTGCACCAGCGGTGTCGATGCCGATCAGCCGCCGACCTTCCGCGAGCTGGATGGCCACCTCGTCGGCCGGTTGCCCGCCGGTGAGGCTCTGGCCGGGCAGGCGTTGCCCAGCAGAGTTGGCCACGAACAGACCGAGCGCAACCGCGACAGCGACGGTGCCACCGATGGTGGCGATCCGCCGCCCCCAACGCGTCGGCGACTTGGGCAGTATGGAGCTGCGACCATCGTCGAGCTCGCGCATCACTGCCGCCGCGCGGGCCACGTAACCGTCGTGCAGCGCCTGGTAATCGTCGTCACCAACGTCGCCGACCTCGCGCTCGCGCTCGATGTCGCGGATGCTGTTGAGCAGGAATCGGCGTTGCTCTTCCAGCTCCGCCAGCCGTTCAGGGTTCACGGTTCCTCACCGGACTCTGCCGCAAGCGCGGCGGCGACCAGCGCTTTGTCCGCCTCATCGGGCACGGTGTCGACGTTGTGTTTCCAACGACGGAACGCGAAGAACAGACCGACGCCGGCGCAGACCAGCGCAACCGCGGGCAGCACCCAGACCAATGATTCGAAGCCGGTGGCCTTGGGCAGTAGCTGTGTCTTGGCGCCGAACTGCTGCACGACGAAGGCGATGATCTCGTCGTCGGTAGCGTCGGTGGTACTGACCTGCGCTTTGATTTCGGCACGAATGGACGCCGACGCGGTGTTGCGAGATTCGTAGACCGTCTCGCCACCACAGATGGGGCAGGCCAGCTGCTTGGAGATCTCCTCAACCCGCTCCTCAGGGGAGCGCGCACCTGCGTCGCGGGTGCTGCCGAACGCCAGAAACCCCGCCACCACTAGAACGAGCAACACCCAGCCGGGCCACCGCTTCAACGAGCTCGAACGGCTCATGACGCCCCGTACAGGTCGCGTTGCCGCTGCACCAAATTCGACAGCGTGACCGCGTCGATCTGGCCGGCCCACCGCACGCGCACCACACCACTGGGGTCGATGATGAACGTCTCGGGCACCTGCGCCACACCGAAGGCGACATTGATCTCGCCGTCATCGCGGATGACCGGCCAGTCGCCGCCACGCTCGGCGAAGAATGCACGAACGTCGCCGTCAGAGTTCGGCGGCTGAATGATGCTGTAGAACTCGGCGCCGTCGGCGAACGTTGCCTGCTGATCGACGAACGACTTCAGATCTGCATGCTCGGCGATACATGGCACGCAGGTGGAGTTGAAGAAGTTGACGACCACCCAGCTGCCCTTTCGTCGCGCAAGGTCGAATGGTTCATCATCGATCGTGGTACTGCGCACTGACGGCGCCGGCTTGCCGATCAGCGGGCTCTCCACCAAACCGACCTTGTCGTCGGTGCCCGACTTGCTGGCGGCGAGAATCCAGAACAGTCCGGCCAGTACTGCGGCGACCCCGAGGACTATGAACGGCGCAACGCGCTTTCGCGACGACCCAGCGGGCGCGTCGGCGGCGAGTGCAGTCGTCTCAGACGACTCGGCCTCAGACAACTCCATCTCAGACAACGGCAGGCTCCGGTTCCTGAGCGACGTTGATCGGTGCCGAGACGGCGTCGGTTGGCCGACGACGATGACGGCCGGGGAACGCCGCCAGCAGCGTGCCCGCCGCGCACATCAACCCGCCGACCCACAACCAGACGACCATCGGTTTGATGAAGATCTTGATCTTGGCTTCACCCGTGCTGGGCTTCGAGCCGTTCTCCAGTGTGAGGTAGATGTCCTTGTCCAGGCCCGTCTTCACACTGGGTGTCGCGATGTCTTGCCCGTTGGCCGTGAACTTGCTGATGGCCGGCGCATACGACTGGCCGCCGTCGATGGAGATGGTGGCCTTGATGCCAACAGCTCGGGCGGTCTTGAAATCGGTGACGTCGACGAGCGTGAACGAGTGGCCGGCGAACTCGACGGTCTCGCCCTTGCTGAGCGTGAACTCGCCGGACCGCGTGTAACTGTTGGAGGCGGTCAGCGCGACCGCGATCAAAATGATGCCAAGGTGCACGATCATGCCGCCGTTGGTTCGCCCCAGCAGACCGCGCACACCTTGCCGACG
>JAYVVY010000005.1:0-2131 GCA_043786575.1 Ilumatobacteraceae bacterium | reverse complement strand
TCGGCATGTCGGCTGGTACCTGGTCGACGTGCATGGCGCTCCTCCGTGATCGGCATCGGGTCGTGGCGATCGATCTTCTCGGCCACGGTCGGTCCCCGGTACCCACCGATCCGGCGGAATACACACGCGATCGAGCGCTCAATGACCTCGACGACGTGCTCGCAACCCTTGGCGAACCCGCCGTGCTGGTGGGGCATTCGTTGGGCGGCTACCTCGCGCTCGCCCATGCGGCCACTCGGCTTGGCGCCGACCGAGGCATCGTCGTGCTCAACACCGGCCCCGGCTACCGCGACCCCGAGAAGCGTGAAGGCTGGAACGAACGCTCTCGCCGCAACGCACATCGCTTCGGCGTGCCGGTGCAGGTGACCGAGCTGAACCTGCAGCACGACTCGGTGGTGATGGACCGCCTGGCCGAGATCCCCACCCCAACGTTGGTGTTGGCAGGCTCTGCCGATCGGCCCGAGTACACCTCGTCGGGCGAGTACCTTGAACGCAAGATGCCGTCTGCACGACTGCAGGTCATCGAGGGGGGCGAGCACTCCATGCACGAAACCACCCATGCCCCAGACGTCGCCGCCGCAATCGAAGCCTTCATCGCCACCCTCTAGCCACTCTCTACACGACACGGACACACACCATGACTGATCTCCCCACCACTGATCTCCCACCGACGATGCGCCAGATCCATTCGCTGGTCACCAGCGACGGGCGGCTGGAACTGTCCATCGGTGTCGTGGACACGCCGGTGCCTGCGGCGCATGAAGTGTTGATCCGTGTCGAGGCAGCGCCGATCAACCCCTCAGACCTCGCTCTCCTGCTGGGCATGGCCGACATGTCGCAAGCCACGACGACTGGTAGCGGTGATTCGACCGTACTGACCGCACCAATACCGCCCGCCTTGTTCAAGGGTCTCACCGCTCGCGTTGGCGAGCCGATGCCGGTGGGCAACGAGGGCGCTGGAGTCGTGGTGGCTGCTGGCGACTCGCCCGAAGCGCAGGCGTTGCTGGGCAAGTTGGTCGGCTTTATCGGCGGCGCCACCTACGGCGAGTACCGTGCTGCGACCGCGTTCATGTGCATGGAGCTTCCTGAAGGCGCAACCGCTGCCCAGGGCGCGTCGTGTTTCGTCAACCCGCTGACCGCGCTGAGCATGGTGGAGAACATGCGGATGGACGGCCACACCGCGCTCGTTCACACCGCCGCTGCCTCCAACCTTGGTCAGATGCTGAACCGCATCTGCATCGCCGACGGCGTCCAGCTGGTCAACATCGTGCGTCGCCCCGAGCAAGCCGAGATCCTCCGCGAGATCGGCGCCGAGTACGTCGTCGACTCCAGCTCGCCGACGTTCCTCGACGACCTCACTCAGGCGCTCATCACCACCGGCGCCACCATTGCCTTCGACGCGATCGGCGGCGGCAAGCTGGCCGGCCAAATCCTCGCCTGCATGGAAGCTGCGGCGAACGCCAAGGCCACCGAGTACAGCCGATACGGCAGCGACGTGTTCAAGCAGGTCTTCATCTACGGCGGCCTCGACCGCGGAACCACCGAACTCACCCGCAACTTCGGTCTCTCGTGGAGCCTCAGCGGCTGGCTGCTCACCCCGTTCCTGGGCAAGCTGGGCCTGGAAGGCATGCTGCACCTGCGCCAGCGGGTCTCCGACGAGCTGACCACCACGTTCGCCAGCCACTACACCGACGAGGTCTCGCTGGTCGGCGCACTCGGCATCGACGCAATGCAGACCTACGCCAAGCAGGCCACGGGTCAAAAGTTCTTGATCCGCCCGACCGCTGACTAGACCTGCTGACTAGACCTCAGCCCGCCACTAGACCTCGGCGAGGGTCACCACATTCAGCGCGCCGCGCTGCACGACGGCGGTTACTTCTCGTCGCGTCCCGTTGCGCCACACAGCCGCTGCGGGCGCAGCCTCAAGATTGGCGAGCCATTGCGAGTTACCGCGGACGGTACTGACCGTCACGTTTTCTCCGGCGCGGAAGGCGACGACCGGAACCGAACGAGTGACGCCGCTCTTGCGGCCCGTCGTCTCCACGACAACAAGACCCAAGCCCACCGGCAGCGGCGCGCCAAACCCCGCTCGAACCGCTGGAAGCACGACGGAGTTGAGTGCACGGAAAGC
>JAYVVY010000004.1:0-4450 GCA_043786575.1 Ilumatobacteraceae bacterium | reverse complement strand
CTCCTCATGAAGCATCCCGAGTTTCGGCCGGACCGTCTGGCCTCGCTGCGAGATCTCGTCTACGGGGCCTCGCCGATGCCCGCAGCGTTGCTCGACCGGTTGATGTCGACCTTCCCCGACATCAACCTGTGGCAGGGCTACGGAATGACCGAGTGCTCATCCATTCTGACGATGCTGACCCCGGCCGACCACCGCAAAGGCGGGGATGTACTGCGTTCGGCAGGTCGTCCGGTCGTGGGCATCGAGGTCAGTGTTCGTCGCACGGACAACACAGTGGCGGCGACCGGTGAGGACGGCGAGATCTGCGCACGAGGCGGCAACTTCATGCGCGAGTATTGGCGGCGCCCGGAGCAAACGACGGCCGCCTTTCGAGAAGGTTGGTACCGCACCGGGGATGCGGGTCACCTGGATAGCGCCGGCTACCTGTACCTCGTCGATCGCGTCAAGGACATGATCATCACTGGCGGCGAGAACGTGTATTCGATCGAGGTCGAGAATGCGATCTCTACTCATCCCTCCGTCGAACAGGTCGCTGTCATCGGCATTCCCCACGAGGTGTGGGGCGAGCAGGTACATGCCATCGTCGTGCTCCGTCCGGGGGCAACCGCGACCGAGGCCGACATTCAGGACCACGCCAGAACGACAATTGCCGGCTTCAAGGTGCCCAAGTCGGTCGAGTTCCGCACCGAACCAATCCCGCTCTCCGGCGCCCTGAAGCCGCTCAAGCGCGAACTACGCCAACCCTATTGGGACCACCCCGAACCAGTCGTGTGAGAACCGCCTTTGCCGATGGTGATGAGGTACTGGGCGGCGTCGGCCGTCAGCTCGACTTGTGGTTGAGCCACCAGAAACAGACGGCGGCGGTGACCGCACCCAGTGCGATGAACAACCCGAGTTCGGCGGTTTGCAGGGTCCAGAACTGCTCGCTGCTATGGACTTGGGCGATGTCGTGGATGCCGACTCTCTGTGCGCACGCGGCGAGAGCGGCATCAACGTCCTCTGTTGCGCGAGTGATGTTGCACGCTGCGGTGAGCGTGCCTTCTGCGACCGACTTTGAGATGGTGTTTCCGGCCGCATCGACGGTTCGCAACGACACGATCCAACCGCCCAGCCCGTTCGGCCCGAATGAAGGGACGCTCACGGACTCGGTGCCAATGAGGTGCGAGCGGACGACCTTCTGAACGAACAGCCGCACGATCAAGAAACCCGTCAGCGACGCCGCCATCGCTGGGATCGTTCGGCGCAGCATCGTCCCAAGAAGTATTCCGAGAGTGAGGCCGAACAGGGCGTAGCCGATTGGGACGATGCCACGTTGGGCGAAGTTTGCAGTTCCGATGCGGCTTCCTGTCGAGTCAATGGGCCCGGTCCACCACGTCAACACCAACGCGAACGACGCGACGACCGCGATGGTGACCGCGCCAATCACAGCCATCTTCGTGGTCAGCCATCGACTGCGGGTGATGCTCTGGGTCCAGGCCATTCGGTACGTACGGTCCTCGAACTCGCGGGCCAACAACGGCGCACCCCAGAACGCTCCGATCAGGGCCGGCACCGCGATGAGCGCGGTGCCGAGCAAACGGAGCCACACGTAGAGGCCGGTCAGCTCTCCGCTGCCGCTGTCGCCGTACGCCTCGGCAATGTGGCTGCGGGTGACGACCAGCACCACGACCACCAGCACAGTCACGCCGAGAGCCAAGGCCGCTTGTGCCCGGAACTGGCGCCACGCGAGCCACCACATCAGCTGACCCGCCGCAACGTCGGCGCAGCCGCTGGTGCGACGGCGATTGGTGCCGCCATGTACGCGAGTACCAGGTCTTCGAGGCCAACGTCCGTCACGGTCCACGAAGGGTCGAGCACCGGTTCCGTCGTGCGGACGAGAAAGGTGGATTGGCGGTCCGTGTGGCTCTGTTGGATCACCGTCTGATCCGCGGGCAAACGAGCCGGGTCGCGTGTGGCCCCGACCAGCACCTTGTGCGCTTCGAGCAGATCGTCGACGTCGCCAGCCAACCGTACCGATCCCGCAGCGAGGATGATCAAGTGATCGCAGACCCGCTCCACATCCGCTAGCAGGTGCGAGGACAAGACGATCGACAACCCGTCCGCGGCAAGCTCCATCAAGTCCGCCAGAAACTCGCGGCGAGCCAATGGATCGAGACTGGCGACAGGCTCGTCAAGGATCAGCAGCTCCGGGCGCTTGCCGATAGCGACGGCGAGCGCAAGCTGTGCCCGCTGACCACCCGACAACGCACCCGCCCGCTGGGAATGGTCGAGACCGACCCTTGCAATGCGCGCTTCCGCGGCCGCCGTATCCCACCGCGGATTCAGCCCTGCCCCCAGTCGCAGGTGATCACCGACGGTCAGACCGCTGTACAGCGGGACGTCTTGGGCAAGAATGCCGACCTTGGCCAGTTGGCCTGCATTGTGGCCCGGTCGACCGCCCAGCACCGTGATCTGCCCCTCGGTCGGTTGCAGCAAGCCGACCGCTAGGTTCAGCAACGTCGACTTACCTGCGCCATTCGAGCCGACGAGGCCAACGACGCGGCCCGCGGGCACGGACAGAGTGCTGCCCCGCAGTGCCCACGTTCGTCCGTAACGCTTTCCCAGCGCCGCCGTTTCGATCACGGCGGTCATGCCACACCCTCGTTCACTCCCGAGCGAAGTGTGCTCTCGAACAACGCAGAGATGCTGTCGTCATCCAGGCCGGCGCTGCGCGCCTTCGCCATCCACCCACTTAAATCCTTGCGGAGGGCGGCATGCGCGACGAACGAGGAATCGGCGAGCGAGCGGGTGACGAATGTTCCGACCCCGGGCCGCCCTTGCGCCAGTCCCTCGAACTCCAACTCGCGGTACGCCTTCAAGACCGTGTTCGGATTGATCGCCACTCGGGCGACCACTTCCTTCACTGTCGGCAGCTGATCGCCCTCGCGCAAGAGACCGAGCAACAGTGCCTGTCGAACCTGATGAACCAGCTGCCGATAGGGAGACACCCCACTCGTGGGGTCGATGCGAAACTCGATCATCCGAACACTATAACACTAGCTACCTAGTTAAATACCTAGATAATTGTTGCCGCGTTGTTCGACCAAAATGCACCGCGTGGTGGACCCAAACTGGCCCTTCGGTCACACCTTGCCGACGGGAAAGAGCAACAACCGATTGGTGCCGTAGACGACGAACTTCACCACACCGTCGCCCATGCTGTCGTCACCCACGCTGTCGTCGCCGACCGTCGGCGCCGGCAGCGTGACAATGATCTCGTTCACCATGACCATGCGACCGTTGCGCCACACGGCGAGCCGCTCGCCAGCGAGGGTAGCGACAGACTGGGCAGCGGCGAGCTCCTCCGTGTCAAACACGCCGAGGATGACGTGCCGCCTGAGAATGGGCGCCATTGCGGCTGGATTGCTCATGAGGCCGTAATTGTCGACGGAGGCGAAGTCTCGAAACGCAGTCTCGGAGGGGGCGAGGATCGTCACCGGCCTTGTTCCGATCTCATCGAGCACGCCCGATGCAGTGAGCAGCCACAGCATCGTCGGGTACTGATCAAGCCCGCTGAGATCACTGTTTGAGTCGATCGGGGTAGAAGCGGCGAGCGGCTCAATATCCCTCAGTGATGCGCCGCGGACGTGCTGTGCTTGCGGAAAGATCAGCGGGGGGAGTGTGTATGTCGTAGAAGAGTCGTCGGTCGCACAACCTCCAAGGCAGGCTGCGACAAGGCAGGCAGCCGGCAAACCAAGAGCTCGTGTCATGCCAGCAGGTCCCCCACTGCGGGGTGCGCTAAACCTACGCGGCCGTGCACGATGCCGCTTTCGGCGGTCTCGGTGATGACATCACAGCCATCCTCCAACCCACGAAGGTCCGCCCACAGAGTGATCCCGCGACCGAGCACGCTGGGCACGATCGCCACGCGCAAGCGGTCGACCAGACCCGCCTTGAGGAAAGCGCGCACCGTACTCACACCGCCCCCAACTCGCACGTCCTTCCCCCTGGCGTCGGCGGTGGCCTGGGCCAACACCTCCTGCGGAGGCGAGCGGACGAAGTGAAACGTCGTGCCACGGGCCATCTCGACCGAGCCCCGCTGGCGATAGGTGAGGACGTACACCGGCACCCGGAACGCGAGCTCGTCGCCCCAACCATATTGGGACCACCACGAGGTTTGAGAAGGCACCGAAGCGGGTAATTCAGTGACATGGACGCAATCACACTTCTCAAAAACGACCACCACAACGTCGAGCAACTGTTCAAGCAATTCGAGCAGGCTGGCCCACGAGCACACGTCGAAAAGCGCAAGATCGTCGATCGGATCATCGAGGAGCTCTCGGTGCACGCGGCTATTGAAGAGCAGGTGTTTTACCCCGTCGCCCGAGCAACCGTTCCCGAGACCGAGACCATCGCCCTCGAGAGCCTCGAGGAGCACCACGTCGTCAAGTGGTTGCTGTCAGAGCTCGCC
>JAYVVY010000003.1:0-3672 GCA_043786575.1 Ilumatobacteraceae bacterium | reverse complement strand
CACCACCCGATCGCCCAGATGTCGCACCAGTACTACGTCACCGACGAGATCCCCGAGCTGGCGGCCCGCGAGTTCCCCTTGCCGCTGCTGCGCGACCCGGACACCAGCTACTACTTGCGCCAGGAGCGCAACAGCTTCATCCTCGGGCCGTACGAATGGAAAGCCACCGCCATGTGGCGCGACGGCATCCCCGACGAGTTCGCGAACATGCTGTGGAGCGAGGACCTCGAACGGTTGGAGACGCAGATCCTCGACGCCGGCGAACGTGTACCCGTGCTCGGCGACGCCGGCATCGCACGGGTCGTCAACGGCCCGATCCCCTATGCCCCTGACGGCAACCCGTACATGGGTCCCGAGCGCGGGCTGCGCAACTTCTGGCACTGCAACACGTTCAGCTTCGGCATCGCCCAGGGTGGCGGCGCCGGCAAGGCCATCGCCGAGTGGGTGCTGGAAGGCCGACCCGAGTTCGACATCTGGAACATCGATCGTCGCCGCTACAAGGACTACGCGACCACTCAGTACACGATCGACAAGGCGGTCGAGGTGTACCAGAACGAGTATGCGATGGGCTTCCCGTTCGAGGAGCGCCCCGCCGGCCGGCCGGCCTTCACCTCACCGTTGTTCGAGACGCTGAAATCGAAGGGTGCGTATTTCGGCGCGCGTGGCGGCTGGGAACGGCCCACATGGTTCGACCCTGACGGCGTTGTCACCGATCACTCGCTGTCGTTCTTCCGCAAGAACGGCTGGCGCAGCGAGGTGGCCAAAGAATGCGCCGCGGTCCGCGATGGCGTGGCCGTCCTCGACCTGCCCGGTTTCAGCAAGTTCGAGATCAGCGGCCCCGGGGCCGAGGCATACCTCGATCAACTGCTGTGCACCAAGCTGCCCAAGCTCGGCCGCGTCGGCCTGTGCTATGCGCTGCTGCCAGACGGCAAGGTGCTCAGCGAACTCACCGTCACTCGGCTGGCCGACGACCTGTTCTATGCGGTCGGTGCCGCGAGCGCCGAATGGCACGACCTCGATGTGCTCGAAGCAGCGCTGCCCTCCGACGGCTCGGTGTCCATCGCCAACGTCACTGCCGATCGCGGTTCGCTCATCGTGGTCGGCCCGCGCTCGCGCGACGTACTATCGCAGGTCACTTCATCGCCGCTCGATAACGGCTCGTTCCCGTGGTTGTCGGCACGCGACATCCATACTGCCGTGGGCGCCGTGCGGGCACTGCGTGTCAATTACGTCGGTGAACTTGGCTGGGAACTCCATGCCAACAACGACCAGTTGGTCCCGTTGTACGAAGCCATCTGGGCTGCGGGCGAGCAGTTCGGCATCCGCGACTTCGGCATCTACGCGGTCGACAGCCTGCGGCTCGACAAGGGCTATCGCGGGTGGAAGCAGGACATGGAGATCGGCTACTCGCCGTTCGATTCGTCGCTCGACCGCTTCGTCGATCTCAACAAGGCTGACTTCGTGGGGAAGGATGCCCTGGTTGCGGAGAAGGCGGCCGGTTCGCCGTGGCGGTTCGTTTCGATGACCCTCGACGAGCCCGGCGATGCCGATGCCCCGTTCTGCTCGAGCATCTTCGACGAGGCCGGCAACAACATCGGCCTCGCCACCTCCGGCGGATGGAGCTTCACGCTGGGCAAGAGCGTCGCGCTCGGCTATGTGCGCCCCCAGTTCGAAAGTGAGGGGACGAAGCTGCAGATCAAGATCTTCGGCGAGATGACCACGGCCACCGTCGGCCGCGAACCGTTGTACGACCCCACCAACGAACGCCTCCGCTCGTAGACCGGCTGGTTCAGCGCAGCTCGTACATCACGCGACGAACTGGTGAGCCGATTGACGATGATGGAGGGGCGCTCCTAGATCTCGGCGACCTGCAGCACGATCTTGCCGACGAAACCTTTCGCGAGAAAGTGCTGCTGCGCAGCGACGATCTCAGCGAGCGAGTACGTGGCGGCCACGAGCGGGCGAACCTCGCCGCGCTCGATGCGGCCCACGAGTGCGGCGAAGACACCGTCGTCGAGCACCGTGCAGCCGTGCATGGTGATGTCCTTCAGATACAGCGTCCGCAGATCGAGTGCGACATGGGCGTCGGAGACCGCGCCAGCGGTGGCGTAATGCCCTCCCGGGCGCAGCACCCGGAGCAACGCCGCCCAGTTGACGCCGCCCACAACGTCGATCACTGCATCGAAAGTGTTCTCGCCGAACTCAGTGGCCGGATCAACGCCGCGATCGATCAACTTTGTTGCGCCGAGGCCGTGCAGCGTCGTATGCGACGAACGATTGGCGATCGCTGAGACGACCGCACCGCGGGCCGCTGCCAACTGCACTGCAGCGCCGCCGACACCACCGCTGGCGCCGGTCACCAGCACCCGCGATCCGCGGTGCACATCGACCCTCGTGAGCATGTTCTCGGCGGTCGAGTACGAGCACGGAAAGCTGGCCAATGCGACGTCGGACAACTCGCTGTTGATCGCGTGAGCATGTCGCGCTGGCACCACCGCATACTCCGCAAACGCTCCGTCTACCTCGGACCCGAAGAAACGGGCAGCCGAGATCAGCTGTTCAGGAGAGCGCCAACATGGCTCCACGAGCACCCGTTGCCCGAGGAGGTGCTGGCCCGCGGAGCAGCCTGCGGCCATGACCTCGCCGCATGCGTCGATGCCCTGGATCCGCGGGAAGTGGAACGTTCCGGTCCAACCGCCGCCGGCGTACCAGCCGACACGCGTGTTGATGTCGGTGTTGTTCACACCGGCTGCGCCGACACGGACGAGTACCTCGCCCACGCCTGCCTCGGGTTGCGGTACATCGTCGCGAATGCTGAGGCACTCGAAACCTCCGTGACCGGTGAGGAGCACTGCACGCATCGAAGGCATTCGCGCTCGATCAGCTCAGCCGGCGGAGTCGGCGCGGTAGAACTCGATGGTTTCCGGGGGAAGGGGAGTGTTGCCCAGGATGAGGTCGGCAGCTTTCTCGGCCATCATCATCACTGGCGCGTAGATGTTGCCGTTGGTGACGTACCGCATGGCACTTGCGTCGCAGACGCGAACACCCTCGACGCCCCACACCTTCATCGTCAGCGGGTCCACCACGCTGTCGTCGTCCTCGGCTCCCATACGGCAGGTGCAGCTGGGGTGAAGGGCGGTCTCGCCGTCCTTCCTCACCCAGTCGAGGATCTGCTCGTCGGTCTGCACCTGCGGCCCGGGTGACGTCTCGCCACCGTCGTACTGCGCCATTGCCTGCTGCGCCAGCAGGGTTCGCGTGGTGCGGATTGCCTCCACCCACTCCCGCCGATCTTGGTCGGTTGAGAGATAATTGAAGCGCAGCGCCGGCTTCACTTTTGGGTCGGTGGAGACGACTTTCACCGAGCCCTCGGAGTTCGAGTACATCGGGCCGACGTGCACCTGGTAGCCGTGACCGCCAGCGGGGGCGGTGCCGTCGTAGCGAACCGCGATGGGCAGGAAGTGGAACATCAGGTTCGGATACGTGACGTCGTCGTTGCTGCGGGCGAACCCACCCGACTCGAATTGATTGCTGGCGCCAGGGCCCTTGCGGAACAGCCATTGCAGTCCAATGAATGGCCGCCGCCAGAACTGCAGGCTGGGCTGCAACGAGACCGGCTGAGTGCACAGGTGCTGCACGTACACCTCCAGGTGGTCCTGCATGTGCTCGCCGACG
>JAYVVY010000002.1:0-5970 GCA_043786575.1 Ilumatobacteraceae bacterium | reverse complement strand
TCGATCTGTCACCCGGGCCGCTGGCTGACCAGTTCGCGCTCTACGACGACCTGGCGGCCCTCGCCCTCGACGAGTCGATCGAGATGAACCGCCTACGCGACCTGGCGGGCGAGGTTGCCCTGGTGGAGGTGCCCCTCATCGACGACATTCATGACCTCGACGGGCTTCGCGAGTTGGGCGGTCATCTACTGCTCAACGCGCGAACTGATCTCACGTAGCGCGGTTGCGTAATCACCCTGAACGGGTGAAGCACACGCATGGCCATTGGCGTAGATTTTCAGCTATTCAGCGCGCCCCCGCGTGCGAGACAAGAGAGACGGGTCGCTTTTCATGTTGGCTTCATTCGGGCTGTTGGCAGTGTTTTGGTCGATGCTGTTCTTTTTCCTCTTTGTCGCATGGATCACACTCGTGATCCGGGTGTACATCGACATCTTCCGCAGCGACGACCTCAGCGGTGTCGCCAAGGTGTTGTGGGTCATCTTCGTGATGGCGCTGCCGCTGCTGGGCGTCTTCCTCTACATGATCGTGCGCGGCGAGCAGCTCAACGAGCACGCCCAGAGCGACATGGCGATGCGCAGCGCCGCCTATGCGCCAGCTGTCTCGTCCAGGGGCGCCGACGAAGTCACCAAGCTGGCCCAACTTCGCGACCAGGGAATCTTGACCGCCGCCGAATTCGACGCCGCCAAGGCAAAGGCACTGGGCTGATCATGAGTTCACATCGTTTCCTTCTACGACTCACTTCGATTGGTGTCGCTGGCGCGCTTGTCGTTGGCGCCTGCTCCAACGACGACAGCAGCACGGACTCCACCGATACCAGCGTCGCGGCCACCACGACGGCAGCGGCGGAGACCACCACGACCGCCGGTCTCGACGGTGAAGGGTTGAAAGTCGGTGTGCTGGCGCCCTCGCCCGGCCTGCTTGCCACTCTCTTCCAGGCACAGACTCGCGGCATCGCTGCTGCAGCAGCCGACATTGCTGAAGGCGGAGGTGTCTTGGGTGGCCCGCTCGACACCAACCAGATCGAAACTCCGCTCGGCTCCACCGAGCTGGCCATCGCCGGCGACGCGGTTGATGCCGGCGCCCGCGTACTGATCGGCCCGGCGGGCTCGACCTCCGCCTTGGAGTTGCTCCCCGAGCTGCAGCGGCTCAACACCGTCTCGTGTACCGCATCGGCAACCCTGCCCGGTTTGACGTACGGGCAAGAACAGCCAGCTCTGTTCCGCACCGCTGTGCCCGACGATGTGTTGGTTGCGTATCTCGCTCAGAAGATCGTTGAGCGCCGCGACGAACAAGCTCCGGGTACCGCCTGGAAGGTGGCCATCGTCGCCCGGTCCGATGACTACGGCCTGTCCGTCGGCAACGGGTTGGCCGCCGTCTTGGAGGCTGCCGGTTTGGCCCCATCGGTGATCGGTTACAACTCACGCCGCGTCACCTTCGAAGAGACAGCCGGTCAGGTCGCCGCCATCGGCGCCGACGTCACCATCCTGATCTCCTTCGAAGAGGGCGCCAACCTGCTGAAGTCGCTGATCTCCGCAGGTATCGACCCCGCCACGATGGTCGGGCTCGACGGGTTTTTCGCTCCACGAATCGGCACCGTCGCCGGCGGCAGTGACCCGACGTCAGTCGATGGGTTCACCGTGCTGGGCACCACCGGTGACCGTGCGTTCCTCGAGCGCCTCGTCACCGATGATGCAAACGGTCAGGTCGCATACGCAGCACAGGCATACGACTGCGCCATCGTGCTGGCGCTCGCCGCCGAGCAGGTTGAGTCGGCACGGTCCGCAACACTCGTCGCCGCCATCCAAGATGTCACCGCTGGTGGGCTCAAGTGCACCACCTACGCCGACTGCCTCGGAAAGATTGCCGCCAACGAAGACATCGACTACGACGGGCCCTCGGGGCTCTTGGCAATCGATGAGCACGGCGACCCCACTTCGGTGCGATTCACGACTGGTCGCATGCAGGGCGGCAAGCTGGTGGAAATCACCAGTACCGACATTGACATGGCTGACCTCGACCGCCAACAGGCCGCCTTCGCAGCCGCAGCGTTCATCACCAAGCTGCAGCAGGCACTTCGGTTCCTCGGCTTCTACAACGGGCCGATCAACGGTCTCGGTAGCCCCGAGCTGACCGCCGCCATCGCTGCCTTCCAGACCAGCGTCGGCCTGCCGGCCACCGGCATCTTCGATGCGGCTACCGAGGCTGCACTGCGGTCTGCGCTCGGCGACTACAACGATCTGTTCTCTGCCAGCACACTCGGAATTCAGCAGTTGCTCACCGACCTCGGCTTCTACACCGGGCCGCTCGACGGCATCTGGTCTGCCGAGCTGACCACCGCCATCAAGGCGTTGCAAACCGAGCTGGGCGTGCCGACTACGGGTGTGCTCGACGCAGCCACAATTCGCGCTGCGTACGAGCGTGGCCTGATCGATGGGGCACCGCCGACGACCACCACGACCGCCGCACCCGGGACCACCGTTGCAGGGACGACCCCGCCTGCAACCGCACCCCCGGCTACGGCACCCCCGGCCACGACCCCGCCTGCCACGCCGCCCCCAGCGACCGCTCCGCCGGCGACCGTTCCCCCGGACACCGCGCCCACGGACACGATCCCAGTGACCACGCTGCCGGAAGAAATCACGATGGACGACCTGTTCCGTACGCTGCAGGCAGACCCCGACTTCTCGACCTTCGTCGAGTTGCTCATTGCCGCTGGCTTCACGCAGGACACCGAGCTCATTGGGCCGTACACCATCTTCGCCCCCACCAACGAGGCGTTCGACGCCATCGACCCGGCCAAGCTCGACGCGGTCCGCAACGACCCCGAAACGCTGCGCCAGTTGTTGGCATTCCACGTCATCGAGGGTCGTCTTTCGTCCGCGCAGCTGGTTGGCGAGTTGTTCACTATCAACGGTGCGCCACTCGCGGCTGAAGGCAGTGGGCCCACGCTGACTGTCGGAGGTGCGCCCGTTGTCAAGCCGGATGTCATGGCCAGCAACGGCGTGATCCACGGCATCAGCACGGTGCTACTGCCCACCATCGTTCCCGTCTGAGGCGCTTGCGAACCTGCTGCGCGCCTAGCTGTCGACGCTGGCAAGCAGTGCGGCGACTTCGTCAACCGATGGATTCACCAGCGACACCGAGCCGACCTTCACCGTGGGCACGGTCTCGTTGCCGCGTGCTACCGACCGGACGAAGGCGGCAGCATCTGGGTCGTCCCAGATGTTGACCTCGCGGTACGAGATGCCGTGGCGCTGCAAACCGGCGCGAAGCATCGAACAGAACCCACAGCCCGGGCGCCAGTACACGACGGGCTCATTCTCGGCGAGGTCGGGAAGGGATTGCACGTCATCAGTCACGAGAAATTCCAACCAATCCGACCCCCAACTGATTCCCAAGGTCTTTGCGCCCACCTTCTGATCAGGTCTGACTAGACTTCCTCGATGGCTGTCAGCATCTACGAGGCAAAGACCCACCTCTCGCAGCTCATCGCTACCGTCGAGGCGACCGGCGAGGAAGTCATTATCCGTCGCCACAACGTACCGGTCGCCAAACTCGTCCCCTTCCGACCGGTTGTTGCAGCCCGCGTGTTGGGCGGATGGGAGGGCCAGGTCGCCATCCATGATGACTTTGACGACCTTCCCAGCGAGCTGGCAGCGGCCTTCACAGGACACCGGCCATGAGGCAACTCTTGTTGGACACCCACGTGGCCTTATGGGCATTTGCATCCCCGGAACTTCTCAGACCGGAGGTTCGCAGCGCCCTCACAGATCCGCGCAACACAGTGATGGTCTCGGCAATTTCGGTGTGGGAAGTGGAGATCAAACGCGCCCTCGGCAAGTTGGACGCTCCGGACGGGTTCGCGGCACTCTGTGTTGACCGGGGCTTTGATCCACTCGACATATCTCTTCGCCATGCCGCAATCGCTGGCGCCTTGCCACCGCACCATGGTGACCCATTTGACCGAATGCTGATTGCACAGGCAATCGCCGAGGACTTCGAGCTTGTCACCAAGGATCGAGCGATGAGCGCGTACGACGTGCGCGTGTGCGCCGCAATCTAAACCGGGCAGCGACGCTGACGCAGCTGGAGATTGGTGCCACCGACTCACGCTTCTTCCGTGCCTGCGGCACCGTGGCGTACGGCACCGGCTTGTTCAGTGCCAACGTGACCTCCGAAGACACGATCTCGCGCTTCCACGGCCACGACGAACGCATCGGCGTCGAGTCGTTGGCGCTCACCACCCCGACCTGTGGCTGGGCGTCGTGAACGACCGCCTGGGCTAGGGGTTTTCGGCCGCATAGGCGTCGAAGACTTGGCGGGCGATGTCTGGCCGTCGCGTGTACACGGCATCGACCCCGGCCGCGGCCAGCCCGCGCAGCGTCTCGGGGTCGTCAATTGTCCAGGTGAAGATGGCCATGCCGTGGTCGTGCGACCAGGCAACATTGCCGGGGTCGAGCAAACCCTCGTTGTAGGGCGGCTGACCGATTGGGGCGGGAGCGCACCAGGCTTCGTCGGTCTCACGGACGCGGCGCATCACGGCCACATCTTTGTACGTCGTGGTGATCACCAAGGAGCCGGGGCACTCGGCCTGTGCCGCGTAGACATCGTCGTCATTGTTGGCGCTGAGATACACCCGTTCGACGGCATTCAACCGACGCAACACGTCGCACAGTGGCTTGGCCATCGAGGGCGAACTTTGCTTGATTTCCAGCGAGATTGTCACGTCAGGGAACGCGGTCAGAATCTGCTCTAGCGACGCAATGCGCACCGGCTCGTCAATCGCGTCGCCCGTCCAGCCAGCACGCAGATCGGCCGTCTCCAGCTGGGCCCACGTGAGGTCATCGATATTGCCGGTGCCGTCTGTGTCGCTCGCGATGTTTCGGTCGTGATGAGCCACCACCACCCCATCGGCGGTCAACCACAGGTCAGCGTCCAGCAGGTCGGCACCCGCAGCCATCGAGCGTTGCATCGCCAGGATGCTGTTGGCCGGTGCCAGCCCTTCACCGCCAGCGTGTGCGATCACCAACGGTGGCGCGTGTCGAAACGGGCTGGGCGAACAGGCTGCGGTGGCGGGTGCAGCGTCGCCGCCTGAGCACCCAATCACATTGACAGCACACACCAGTACAAACGGCCTCCAGACGTTCACGGGAGCATTTCCGGCGGGGCATTTTGGGTGACGGTAGCCCCAACAGTGAAGTGGTCGACGCGGTCGGGCGTCCAGAGGCCCATCACCTGGCGCAGAATGCCAAGCTCGCCACCGTGATACGAGGCGTGGTCAGCCATCACCAACACGGTTCGCAGCGGCGTGTGCGCTGCCTCCCACACATGTGATGCAGCCGAGTACAGGTCGAGCCCCTCGTCACGCACGAACCTCTCCACGCGGTCGAGGTCATTGCGATACGCCGTCAACGTGTCGTGCCACTGCTGGTCGCTTGCCAAAGTAGCCGTGGGGGGCCAATAGTCGTCCGGGAAGGTGACAGGCTCGTACGCCGGGCTCAGCAGATACTCGAGCATGTCGTTCTGACAGAAGCGAACGTGCTCGATCAGGTGCCAGAAGGTATAGCCGACATTGGGCGGGCGAACATTGATCGCGTCCATCGGAAAGTCGGCAACTGCGTCGTCAAACGTCTGGTGCGCATCGCCGACTCGCAACGTGAAAACCAGCGACTTACGAACAACCTGATCGGCATTGCTCGCAAACGTCGTCATGGTCGAAAACTACTCGCATTACGCCGGGGCACGCCGGGCAGCGTTCCGCGTAACATTCGCACTATCGCTACTCATCGAGACGTGCTGCACCTGATTGAAGAAGTGGAGACGGAGTGGATTCCGTTGCGCGACGGCCGGCGGTTGGCGGTGCGATTGTTCTTGCCACGCACCGCACGTACGCAGCCGGCACCCGTGATCTTGGAGTACATCCCGTACCGCCGCCGCGACGGCACGCGCCTGGGCGACGAGGCCATGCAT
>JAYVVY010000001.1:0-22771 GCA_043786575.1 Ilumatobacteraceae bacterium | reverse complement strand
GATGTCGTGCTGGCTCCGATCACGGCGACGGCGGCCTTCCCGCACGACCACTCCGAGCCGGCCGGAATGCGGGAGTCGACGGTGAACGGGCAACAGGTTTCGTACTTTGCGCAGCTGTTCTGGGCCGGCCTGGTGGTTGCGCCATACCTGCCTGCCACCGTTGCTCCGATCGGGCCGACGGCTTCGGGCCTGCCGGTGGGACTGCAGGTCATCGGTGCCGAGATGGCCGACCGAACCACGATCTGGACGGCGGGCCAACTCGGCAACCTCCTCGGTGGCTTCACGCCGCCGCCCGGCTACTGACCGCTGTCTTCTGGTCAGTCCATATCCACACTGAGTGGAATTCGTATGACCAGACTGCGGAGAGATTTCCTGCGGTGCCGTCTTGCGCATGACGTGTGGTGACGACGTTCACGTGATCAGCCGTCGCCTGCGGAGCGAACTGTCTGCGGCTCGGCGAGACTTGCGCGAGGAGGAACAATGAACCTCAACCAGTGGTCGATTGCCGACCAAGCGCAACATCGCATCGGGCCGATTAGTGAGCTGCTCACCGACCGACCGCCGTTTGGGCCGATCCAACGGCTCGATGGCCAGCAGCTCCGCGCAGAGCAGCAGCACACGCTGGGCGCGCCTCGGCGTTCGCCGTCGATTGGTGCCAAGGCGCTGTTCGTCACGATGGACCTTGCGTACGGAACGTCGCGCACGTTGGAAAAGTTTCGTGTGCTCGAACTGGTCGCGCGGATGCCGTATCAGGCGTGGGAAAACATCGGCTACATCGCGGTCACGCACACGGCGCGGCGGCCACGGTTCGCCCGACGCGTGTTCAACCAGGTGCGCGTGAATCGGTGGGAGCAGGACAACGAGCAGTGGCACCTGTTCGTGATCGAGGAGATGTTGTCGAAGCAGCCGGGTCGTCTCGGTTGGCTGCGCCGGCAGGCGATTCCGCAGGTGCTGGCCTTCACCTACTTCCACATCAGCTGGCTGCTCTACGCAATCCGCCCCTCGTGGTCGTACCGCCTCAATGCCGACTTCGAAGACCACGCCGAGCATGAGTACGCGCTGCTGGTCAACGAGCATCCGGAGTGGGACCACGAGCCATTCGTCAGCGAGTTCGTCGACGACTTCGGGCACTACGACAGCGTGGCCGAGCTGTTCCGTCAGATCGGTTTCGACGAGCGCCTGCACAAGTTACAAAGCGAAGCCATGATCGCCGCCCCCCGTTACACCTGAGGCGTGGCAGGCTGAGGTCATGCTGTTGCCCGGAACCGTTGCTCCCGCCTTCGACTTGCCCGACCACAACGGTCAGCGGGTGTCGCTGGCCGATCAGGCGGGGTATTGGGTGTTGCTGTGGTGGTACCCGAAAGCGGCAACCCCTGGTTGAACGGTTCAAGGACAGGGCCTGCGTGACAGTTCCCAGCTGCTTGAGTCGCTCAATTGTGTCGTGTTGGGCGCGTCGTTCGACACTGTCGAAGAGAACCACGCGTTTGCTACCGCGCAGCAGTTCCCGTTCCGCCTGCTCAGCGACGTCGATCGCGCCGTCGGTCAGCAGTATCAAGCCGTCCGGCCGGCGGGGCACCAGTACGCCGACTATCCCGAACGCATCAGCTACCTCATCGATCCCGACAGCGTGATTCGCCGTAGCTACGCAGTACACGACGTCGCCGGTCACGCGGCCGCGGTCATCGCCGACCTCACGGAGCTGCAGCAGGACAATGGCTGACGCGACCCGTAGCGGTCCGCTGGTCAACGCGATCGACCCGTACATCACCGATGGTGGCGCCGATGCGAAGGCGCTGCGGGCACGAACGCAGTCGGTGAATCGTGGCGCCGCCCGCGCCGCTGTGCTGGGTGTGAACGACGGGCTGGTCACCAACCTGTCGTTGATCATCGCGATGGCGGGGGCCGCGTCTAGCCAGTCCGCTGTTCGGCTTGCGGGCTTTGCCAGCCTCGTTGCGGGTGCCTTCTCGATGGCGGCCGGCGAGTGGGTCAGCGTGCGCAGCCAGGTCGAGCTCTACCAGGGCATTCTCGCCGAGCTGCGAAACCTCGTTCGCCGCAACCCGCGCCTGGTCCTCGAGCAGCTCACCGAGCGGTTGGAAGAGGACGGCTTTGCGAAGGAGACGGCGCAGCAGGCCGCAACCGAGCTACCGCTCGACGAGGACCGGTTCTTCGACTTTGCTGCCCGCACGCTGTTCGGGATCACCACCGATGGTTTGGGTTCGCCACGGGTGGCGGCACTTTCGTCGCTGGCATTGTTCTCTGTGGGGGCGCTGGTCCCGTTGGCCCCCTGGTTCATCACGTCGGGCACCACCGCGATGTGGGCGTCGATCGTGCTCACTGCAATCGCCAGCGTCGCGGTCGGCGGCTGGATCACGTCGTCCAGCGGCGCGGGCGTGGTCAAGGGCGGCGCCCGCCAGTTACTGATCGTGGTTGCCACAGCCTCGGTGACGTACCTCATCGGCAAGCTCTTCGGCACCGTCGTCGCCTGACGCTCCATCGAGGCCCAACGACGCCGGAGGACGATGAGGGTGATCGTGCTGCATTTTTGACGCTGCCTTTGACATGATGAGCGCCGTGACTGGTCAACCTGCTCAGTGGGTTGTGCCCGCAGGATCGGTGGACTGATGGCTGGTGGATTGGTTGGTTTGCTCGACGATGTGGCGGCATTGGCGAAGCTGGCCGCCGCGTCGATTGACGATGTCGGTGCAGCCGCGGCGCGGGCGAGCGCGAAGGCTGCAGGTGTGGTGATCGACGACACCGCGGTGACGCCCGCGTACGTACAGGGTCTGGCGGCTGAGCGCGAGTTGCCGATCATCAAGCGAATCGCCAAGGGCTCGCTCAAGAACAAGGTGCTGTTCATCCTGCCGGCGGCGCTGTTGCTCAGCGAGTTCGCGCCGGTGTTGGTCGAGATCATTCTGATGGTCGGCGGTGCGTACCTGTGCTTCGAGGGTGCGGAGAAGATCCATCACCGCTTCTCCCATCACGCACCGGACGTCGACTTGCCAGCGGTTGCGATCGACGCGGACCACGAGGAGAAGACGATCAAGAGCGCGATCCGCACGGACTTCATCTTGTCCGGCGAGATCATGGTGATCGCGCTGAAGGAAGTGATCGACGAAGGGTTCGTGTCGCGAGCGATCATCCTGCTGGTCGTCGCTGTGCTGATTACCGCAATCGTGTACGGCATCGTCGCGTTGATCGTGAAGATGGACGACGTCGGTCTGCGGATGGTGGAGTCGGGTCGCCGCTCAGCTGCGCGGGTGGGCCGGAGTTTGGTCAACGGCATGCCGAAGCTTTTGGCCGCACTGTCCGTCGTGGGGACCGCAGCGATGATCTGGGTGGGTGGCCACATCTTGGTTGCAGGTGCGTACGAGCTGGGCTGGCACGGGCCGTACGACCTGATCCACTGGATGGAAGAGCCGGCGCACGACGTGCCCGGCGTCGGCGGCATCCTGGGCTGGCTGGTCAACACCGCTGCGTCGGCGGCAGTTGGCCTGCTAGTCGGCTTCACGATTGTGGCCGTCGTGTCGCGGTTCTCGCGCAACAAGCCTGCAGCTCCCTCCGCCCACTAGCCCCGGTCGCGGGCAAGCTGTGGACATGACCTATGACGACATCGTCGCGGTATTCTTCAACCAGCCAGCGCAGCCGATCCCCGTACCAGCGGTGACAAGCAGTGCGGCACGGCGGCTTCGTGACGCGGTCGAGCCAATCGCCACGCACGGCTGGTGGGCGCGTCAGCCAATGGGGCGACTGGCAACTCTTGGCCTCGGCTTCTTCGAGGCGTACGTCTGGGGTCGCGCAGCGGCACTCGGCACGCCGGCGGCATCCGTTGTCGTGTCCACGTTCGGCGTCTTCGAGCCGTCGTTCCTCAGTGGGGTGTACGTGCACGCACTCTCGCTTGCGGAGCGCGACGACGTGCTCGCTGCTCGCGTCGGGGGAGCGTCCGACAGCCTCGTCGAGCTCGTGTCGGCAGACGAAGCAAGTGCCGTGGCTGAGCCGTTGCTGGCCGTGATTGCGCAGCTCGATGGAATGGGACGTCCCCTGTTCAACGCGTTGCGCGAACTACCCATGCCGTCTACGGCGCAGGGCCGGCTGTGGCGGGCGAGCGAGCTGGTGCGCGAGCACCGCGGCGATGGGCATCTGGCGGCATGTGTGGCGGCGGGCCTGGGTGCGGTGGAGGCCAACGTGTTGACCGAGCTGTGGCTCGGCTACGCGCTCGGCGAGTACACGGGCACTCGTGGGTTCGGGCCTGGCCACCTTGCGCTCGCAGTCGTCTCGCTGGAGCGGCGCGGTTGGCTGCTCGATGGTGCACTGACCGCCGCCGGTGTCAAAGCCCGCATCGCGCTGGAGGATGCGACCGACCAGTCGCAGTGGCAGCTGATCGACGGTCTCGGTAACAGCGTCGAAGCCGTCATCGCGGCGGCTCAGGAGCTCGGCGACCGACTGGTGACGGCGAAGGCGTTTCCACCCGACCCACGCAAACGCGCCGCCGGCTGAGGGTCAGACGCGAGGGGTCCAGCCGCCGACGCCGGTGGCCAAGGGGTCTTCCTCGACGCTGCCGTGTACCGCTGTCACCCAATCGAGGCGTTGCTTCATGATGCGTGTGATGCCGCCTTCGAGGGTGAGCCCGGCCACCGCGCAACTTCCGCACGCGCCAGCCAGCTCGACCTTGACCTCGCCGCTGTCGGTGTCGACGGCTCGCAAGTGCAGGGTGCCGCCGTCGGCTTCCACTGCCGGCCGCACGACGTCGATCAGTTCGAGCAGGTCGCTGACGCGCCGCTCGTGATCGGGGCCGCTGCCGGTAATGGCGATGCCGGACAGATCGGAGGCGATTTCGGTGGTCGAGTCCATGGGCACAGTTGTAACCCCCAAACGCCCGTGCCTGTTCCCAGTCCCCGAATTCGCCGCGATCTGGTGCGTGGGGGCGCTGGCGGTCCGCCTTTCGTTGACGCGACATCGCACTTCCGTGGACCGGTGGACAACCCGCTCTATGCGGTGGAGAAACGATGACTACTCTTGGAATCGTGAGCGCGGTGACCTACGACCTCTGGTGCGACGCAACGACAGTCGATTCCGAACTAGCCGTGGAGACCTCCATCAGCCACGGGCCGCGTGGGGCCGACAGCTTGTTCGATCCGCAGCCCGGGGATTGGGTTCTGGTTGGCGACGACGATGAGCCGCCGCTCCGAGCCCAAGTGCTGCGCAGGAGAGGCAATCGAGTGTGGGTGCGACTGGACCTCGCCCGGTTGAGAGTCGACAAGACCTCCTGACACCGTCCGAAGCGTCCGCTGAACCGATCTAAGTTGAGTGACTCGACACGGGATGGAGCACGTCATGGGGAAGTTCGTTCTTGCGTATCGCGGCGGTGGAGTGCCATCGACGCCTGAAGAGGGTGCCGCGATCGTGGCGGCATGGGGTGCATGGTTCGAGTCGCTCGGCTCAGCGATCGTTGACTCCGGCGGACCATTCAGTGCCAGCACTGCCGTCGGCGGCGACGTCACCGCCAACCTCAGCGGCTACTCGGTCCTCCAGGCCGGCACCCTGGCCGACGCAGCCGCGCTCGCCAAAGGCTGCCCCAACCTCACCGACGGCGGCACGGTGGACGTCTACGAAGTCCACCAAATGGGCTAGCCCCGCCCTGCGCGGATGCGGGTTGCATCCAGCACGTCGTGCGATCTGTTGCGGCTTGTGGAAGAGCGCAAGTTCATCAGTGCTGCGGACATGGACCGCATGACACCGAACGAACGCGCGGACGCCGTGAAAGCGGCGACTTGCCACACTTGGGATGACGTCCCCGAACCGTTCCGCTCCAAGGTCCTCGCAAGGGCCGAGGAGCTGGCAAAACGGTTCGAACGCGGCGACTGAGCCTCGGCCGACAAGCCCGGGCTAGCTTTCGCGCATGACTTCTCGGATGCCTGCTATTTCACTTGCTGCTTCACCTGGGCGGCGGGCTCAGACTCTGGAGCTGTCGCAGGAGATCGAGCGGCGGGGGTTTTCTGGCATCTATTGCCCCAGCTTCGGTGACGCTATGGGGCTGTGCCTCTCCATCGCGCACGTCACCTCGACCATCGAATTTGGCACCTCCATCCAGCCGATCTATCTGCAGCACCCGGTTGCCCTTGCCACCTCGGCGGCGTACCTGCACGAGATTGCTGGTGGCCGTTTCCGTCTCGGCGTGGGTGTCACCCACGGGCCGGTGATCAAGCGGCTCGGCGTCGAGACCGGCAAGCCGCTCAGCGACATGCGCGAGTACGTGGGAACCATGCGTACCGCCGCCGAGCAAATGGGCGGGCTGCCGCCGGTGGTGCTCGCCACGCTGCGGGACAAGATGGTCGCCCTTGCCGTCGAAGTCGGCGATGGTGCCGTGTGGGCAAACGCGTCGCGCAGCCGGATGGCGCATTCGCTGAGTGCTACCCCCGACGGATTCTGGATCGGCAACATGATCCCCACCGTGATCGACGACGACCTCGACGCGGCCCGCGCCCGCAACCGCAAGACACTGCAGGGCTACGTCGCACTGCCGAACTACCGCAACTACTGGATCGAAGCCGGCTACGAGGCCGAGATGTCCGCCGTCATGACAGCGCTCGCGGCCCGCGACAACGACGCCGTCATCGCCGCGATGAGCGACCGCTGGCTGGACGACTGCACACTCTCGGGCCCCGTCAGCCGAGTCCGTGACGGCATCGAAGCCTGGTTCGACGCCGGCGTCACCGCCCCCGTCATCGTCGCCTCCTCCACCAGCGGCGGCCAAGCCAAAGCCATGTCAGAACTCTTCGAAGCCTTCGCCTGACGGTCATTCACGCGGTCCGGCCGACAGCGTTGTGTTCACGAGCAACTGCGATATGTTGCGATTCATGCAGCAACGCAAGTTCGTCACCGCAGCGGACATGGATCTCATGACCCCGCAGGAACGCGCTGACGCCGTAGACGCAGCTACCTGCACCACTTGGGACGAAGTCCCCGAACCGTTTCGCTCGAAGGTCTTCGCCGAGATCGACGAGATGGCAAAACGGTTCGAGCATGACGACTAGCCGTCGAGTCCACTTCTCCGACGAATTCTTTGATCACCTCGAAGAACTGCTGCCAGAGGAACGTGGCGCAGACGGAACACCATCCGTCACAGACTTCCTTGTGTTCGAGGCACCGAGGATCAGGGACCGACTCGCAGCTGACGCGCTCAGGGCGACGATGCCGACTTCACTGCCGGACGTCCGCGTCTACATCAATACAGGGCTGCTGTTGTCGGGAGTTGTCGTGTACATGAGGCATGACGAGTATTCCGTCGAGGTGTTTTGGCTGTCCATCGATGTCGGGTAGGCCGAATCCGGCTTCGATGCCGGCGGCAAATCTGAAATAGGTGAACAGAGCCACTACAGCCTTGGTGACGCGATCGACGTCGGCACGCCACTGACTGTCTCACGCCCTTCGGCTGTCTGGTATGAATCGGCAATGCAACTCACGATTTCGCATGCGACGGGGCCTTCTTCGCCATCCGTGAACGACACCACCATCGGCCAGATACTGCGCGACGCGGCCGCGGCTGTGCCCGACCGTTTGGCCATCATCGAGGGCATCACCGACGAGGCCGCCCGGCGGACATGGACGTACGCGCAGCTCGACGCAGCCGTGGACCAAGTCGCCCGTGCGCTGCTCCACCACTTCAACCCGGGCGACCACATTGCCGTCTGGGCGCAGAACATTCCCGAATGGATCATGCTCGAGTTCGGCGTCGCCCGCGCCGGCATGGTGATCGTCACAGTCAACCCCGGCTACCAGGCCTCCGAACTTCGCTACGTGCTGAACCAGTCGAAGGCGGCGGGGTTGTTCTGCGTCGACTCATTCCGCGGGAATCCCATGCTTCAAATCGCCCATGAAATGCAGGCCGAATGCCCAGCGCTACGCGAGATCATCCGCTTCGCCGAGTGGGATGAGTTCCTCGCCAGCGCCGACCCGACCACCGCTCTGCCAGACGTCGCGCCGCTCGATGCAGTGATGATCCAGTACACGTCGGGTACCACCGGCTTCCCGAAGGGCGCACTGCTGCACCACCGCGGGCTGGTCAACAATGCCACCCACTTCATGGATCGCCTCGGCGTGAAAGACGGCGACGTGTACGTCACGATGATGCCGCTCTTCCACACGGCCGGCAGCGTGATGGCTGTGCTCGGCGCCGTGTCGCACCGCTCCACACAGGTACTGATCGAGGCCTTCGAGCCCGGCCTGGCACTTGCGCTCACCGAGCAGTACCGCGCCACCGCGCTCCTGGGTGTGCCCACGATGCTGATTGCGATGCTCGAGCACCCCAGCTTCGCGACCACGGACCTGTCGGCGCTGAAGGGTGTGTGCTCCGGTGGCTCGCTGGTTCCCGAGCAGCTCGTGCGCACGTTCGAGCGCGAACTCGGCGCGCCGTTCACCATCGTCTTCGGTCAAACGGAGTGCTCGCCCGTGGCCACCATGACCCGCCCCGACGACACGATGCAGGATAAGTCGGTCACCATCGGCGCACCGATGCCGCACGTGGAGATCAAGATCGTCGACACCGAGACCGGCGACACCGTGCCCATCGGCGTGGTCGGCGAACTGTGCACCCGCGGCTATCACGTGATGCACAACTACTTCGAGATGCCCGAGCAAACCGCCGAGGCCATCGACGCCGACGGCTGGCTGCACACCGGCGACCTGGCCGCCATGAACGACCGTGGTTACAGCAGCATCGAGGGTCGACTGAAGGACATGATCATCCGCGGCGGCGAGAACATCTACCCGCGCGAACTGGAGGAGCTGCTGTTCGCGCATCCGTCCGTCGGGTCCGTCGCCGTCATTGGTCTGCCCGACGATAGGTGGGGCGAGACCGTCGCCGCTTTCGTGCGGCCCGCGCCCGGCGCAACCGTCGACAAGGCGGAGCTGTTCGCCTACATGCGCGAACATCTGGCCGCGCAGAAGACACCGAAGCACTGGTTCGAACTCGACGAGTTCCCGCTGACCGGCAGCGGCAAGATCCAGAAGTTCAAGCTCCGCGAGATGTGGCAAGAAGGCGCCGTCACCGAGCTGTAGACGGCGCAGCGCTGGCTCAGGGCTGCAGACGAGCGTGGGTGGTCAGGACAGATGACACGGGAGTGATCGTGCCGTTCATCGGGTCGATGGAGACCGTGCGACGCGACGACTCGGCAGCCGACTCCTGTGTGGCCAGAATCTGAGTGCCGTCGGGCGACCACGACGGTTGGAACAACCGTTGGCCAGCCGCCACGTCGGTGATCTGCCGCTGGCCGGTGCCGTCGGCTGCGATGGCCCACAGGTTCCAGGTGTCATCGCCTGCCTGCGGCTGCGCTCGATACTGAAGGGTCTCCGTGCTGAACACGATCTCGCCCGTCGCCGCGTTCCAATCCGGCGCATACGCGAACGTCGACGGGTCGACCAGTTGCCGGATCTCCCCGCCTGCAGCATTGACAAGGCCGATCGTCGAACCCGCCTCATTGAAGTCCGCGTCAAAGACATCGATTCCCACGACCAACTCGCTGCCATCCGGCGACCAACGGGCGACATCGACCAACTGCGGCTGCATGGTGCGCACGACGTTTGTGGAGGCCATGGAGTCGAGGTCCAACACGCGGATCGACGAAGCCGCGGGTGGGCCATCGCCGGTCGGCGGCTCGTAGCGCGTGTACGCAATGTGGCGTCCGTCAGGGGCGAACGCAGGGAAGTCCAACGCCAAGCACCCGTCGTCGCAGGCCAACAGTTGCTTCGGATCCGCGCCGTCCGCAGCGACTGTCCACAGCGAACCGTCCGAGTCGCTCGCGAAGACGAGGGTCGCACCATCGGGCGACCAATCGGGGTGCTTCGCCGAGCCAGCATCGGGAGCCAGTTGGACGTCCAGCGCGCCATCCGACGAGAGGAGATAGACGCCGTCACCCGATGCACTCGGCGCCTGAACGACAATTCGCGCGGCAACAGCGTCCGGACTTGCGGCCTCGCCGGTCGTCGAGGTAGCAGCCGCCGCTGAAGTGGCGGTCGTTTCAGCCGTCGTCGCTTCCGGCCCCGATGTCGAGCCGCACGCAGCAAGCGCGGTGATGGCAAGGGCGACGCCGAGGTGTCGAATGGAGATCTGCAGGCGCATTGTCGAGTCCTTTCACAGGCGATCCGTTCGCCTGAGATGTATGTGACCTGGCAGATCCGTTTGGTTTCAGTGAGTTCGCGATTCACTCACCAGGTGCGCACTGTGCCTGCCCATCGGTATGCGACGTTGTCGAAGAACAGCTCACGAAACACCCGGTCAGGGACTCCGTTCGTAGGAGGGATGTCCGTTGCGGTTATGCGCAGTCGGAGCCGGTCGCCGTCGACATCAAGCCGATGTAACGACGTACCGATGTCGACTTGCTCCGTCGGGTAGATGACTCGTGGATCGCGGGGCGCGAGCCGCACCGATCGCAATGCAACCTCGTCGATGCGCACTCGGATGTCGCCCTGATCCATCTGCTCACCGTCGGTCGTGCTCAGTCGAAACTTGCCTCGGTCAATCTCGATCTGCCACCGCACAGGACGATCGACGAGGCACGGCATCGCGTCGTCGACGTAGCGACCGTGACCGCGGTCCACCAACGTCCGTTCCAACATCGCAGGAGTCACGTCGGTTTCACACGTCCAGCGACCGCGGACACCCGTGGTCTGTTCGGCCAGCCGCTGGCGACCCCGATGCACCCACACCTTCACCGTTGCTTCCGCCACACCCAAGTAATCCGCTGCAGCCCTCGGGTCGAGGTCGTCAACCTGTGTCAAACGAAACGCCGCAGCATGGTCGGGACGCAGCGCGGAGAGGGCTTCCAACAGGTCGATCCGGTGCGATTGGTCGACCGAGTCTGAGCCCTGGAAGCCATAGCTGCTTTCGATCGAAGGGCGTCGGCTTTCGCGCAGAGACCGTCGGTTCGCGAGACGACTTGCAACTGTTCGTGTCCAGCCGATGGGGTTCTCGACGGTGGTCACATACTCCCACTGCTCGAACACTGTGAGCATCGTGTCGTGGAAGACATCGTCTGCGGCAGTGCCAACGCGCCGGCGAAGCATCGGCAGCAACGTCTGATGGGCCTGCTCGTACAGCTCAGCGAACGAGACAGACGAACACCCAGCCGCAACGGGCGCGTCAACCGCCGCCGCGTAGCCACCCGTGGTCATCGTCATGGGACGCGCTAACCCGACGTGGCCACAGCGGTGGCTCCATCGATGCGGTCAGCCACTCGCAACCGAAGCCTCAGTACAGAACTGCTCATCGGTAAAGGCCTTTCGGTCCAGGGTGGCTTCGTCACCGACACACGTCGAGGGCCGATGATCGCTCAGGAGCTGCACCTTATGCGACGGCACGTGCGCACAATGAACGGCTGACGGAGAGCGGACCGTACGATCTCACGGCACGTTCGCACCGGCCCCGTGGCCGCCCCCGAGGAGACCTCCCACATGACCGAAGCTTGGATCATCGACGCTGTTCGCACGCCCCGTGGCATCGGCAAGGTCGGCAAAGGCGCACTGGCCGACATCCACCCGCAGCAGCTGGCCGCCACCGTGCTCAGCGCCATCCGCGACCGCAACGAGTTGGACACCGCCACCGTCGACGACGTCATCTTCGGCACCTCCATGCAGGTCGGCACGCAGGGCGGCGACCTGGCCCGCATGGCGCTGCTCGACGCCGGCTACGACCCCAAGGCATCGGGTGTCACGCTGGACCGCTTCTGCGGCAGCGGCATCACCACCGCCAACATGGCGGCGGCCTCCATCATGTCCGGCCTGGAAGACGTCGTCATCGCTGGCGGCTGCGAAATGATGTCGCTGCACCCGGCCCTGGGCGCGGCGCAGACCAACGTGCGCGGCCCGCTGATGGACGCCGGTAACGAGCGCCTGCGTGCTCGCCACCCGCAGACCCACCAGGGTGTCGCCGCCGATGCCATCGCCTCGATGGAAGGCATCCCGCGCCAGGCGCTCGACGAGCTGGCCTTCGAATCGCAGCAGCGCGCGGCCCGCGCCATCGCCGAGGGTCGCTTCGCGAAGAGCCTCATCCCGGTCTACAAAGAAGACGGCACGCTGGCCCTCGACCGCGAAGAGTTCCCCCGCCCGCAGACCACGCTCGAAGGTCTCGGTCAGCTGCCGCCCGCCTTCGCCGCGATGGCCGACTTCCCACTCGATGAAGCCGGCACCACGCTGCGCGGCCTGGTCCTGGCCCGCTACCCCGACCTGGAGATCGAGTTCGTGCACCACGCCGGGAACAGCTCTGGCGTGGTCGACGGCGCCGCCGCCATCCTGGTCGCCAGCCCCGACGCCGCCAAGGCTCGCGGTTGGAAGCCCCGTGCCCGCATCGTCGCCATGGCCAACATGGGCGACGACCCCACGCTGATGCTCAACGCACCCGTACCCGCCGCCCGCAAGGTGCTGGCCAAGGCCGGCCTCACCATCGATGACATCGACCTGTTCGAGATCAACGAAGCGTTCGCCGTCGTCGCCGAGAAGTTCATCCGCGATCTGGGCTTGGACCGTGACAAGGTCAACGTCAACGGGGGCGCCATGGCCCTCGGTCACCCGATCGCGGCCACCGGCTCGATGCTGATCGGCACCGTGCTGGACGAGCTCGAACGCACCGACGGCCGCTACGGCCTTGTCACCATGTGCGCCGCCGGTGGCATGGCCCCAGCCATCATCATTGAGCGCATCTAGCGCGAATTTGTCAGACGAGGTCTGCGTGCTCGGGACAGATCGTGCGCGTGGCCGCTCCTAAAAGTGCACCAACCAGTCGTTGGTCGTCGTCCGCGTTCCCGCTGGCCACGGCCGACACGAGATCGGTCGAGACCAGTTCGAAACTCTCGCCTTCGGCGAATCTGGCACACGCCGATTGCGCGAGCGCGATGTAGATCTCGGGAGCGTCGTAGACGACACCCTCCAACGCTGTTCCCCTGAGCACGGATTCGGTGGCCGCGAGGAACCGGACGAGGTCGTCCTCAGTGACGGCGCCAGTCGATGGTGAAGCGGTAGCGGTGGAGTTTGCAATGGTGGCTTCGGGAACCGTCGATGCAGTGGTGTCGACCGGCATCCCAGCCACGGTGCCGGAACTGTCGACAACCGTTGGGTCAACCGTGTTGGCAGTATTGCCCACCGAGCTCGAGCACCCCGACAGTGCGATCGCCGCCACAAGGGCGGTTCGTACCAGCTGTTGCATGCCTCTGGGATTACGGACGGACGGGATGAGTGGGATGGGTGGGTGCGTTGTGCCCACCAGCATCGTCCGGCGCACCAGCATCGTCCGGCACACCTTCACCGTCCGGCGCATCGGGAGCGTCCGGGGTATCGGGAGTGTCCGGGGCATCGGTCTGATGCTTGCCATGGTTGGTGTGCTCGGCCCGGCGTGCCTTGGCGGCGTCAGCCATTGCAGCGCCGTGCGCGGCGCCAATCCCCGAGGGTGACTCGCCGTTGATCAAGGCCTGAAGGACGAGTGCAGCGACTCCGTTACCCCCAGCACCTTCAGCGCTGAGACGATCAAGTGCTGCTTGTAGCGAGTCGTGGGCGTCGACGCTCTCGCACTCGTTGTCGGCCAATTCCTCAGCGGCCTCAGCGGCTTCTTCGGCGGCTTCTTGGAGCGTGTCGGCATCGCTGAGCGTGGCGACGTCGTCTGGAGCCGGGCATTCCTCGGTGGCAACTTCGGTGGCAACGTCGTCAGAGTCGCCGGAGGCGAAGGCCGGGCCGGAGACCAAGGCAAGCACTGCCACGAGGGCGGTTGGTGCGATCAAATTTCGTGTGCGCATTGGTGACTTCCTATCAGGTTGCGGCTTCGACCTCTTACAGCCCGGATTCCCGCTGGGGTTGGTGGGCAACATCTTGCATCTCCCACCTGTATCGGCAACTTCGGTCGAAACCTGAGGAGAAGCCAGCACTAGTGGAGGGAGACGACCGCGGAATTCAGGCGGCGGGCGCCTTCCTGCAACAGGTCGGGGCTGAGCATGCTGAATGACACGCGCACGGAATTGCTGTCTGGCGCGTCGACGAAGAACTTGCGGCCGTCGGACACGTCGACACCCTTGTCGTGAGCGGCAGCGACGGCCTGCGACGACGACACACCGTCGGGCAATTGCAGCCACAGGAAGTAGCCGCCGTCGGGGGCTGTGAACGTGAACAGCTGTGGGTCGAGAGCGGCAGCAAGCGCGGCGCGCCGCTCGGCATATCGCGCCTGGCCGGTAGTGGCGATGTCGCGGAAGATGCCCGAGTGCATCAACTCCGCGACCACCATCGACGCGAAGTGGTTCACCCCGCCGCCAGAGTCCATCAGCCCGCAGCCACCGATGCGGTCGATGATCTCCGCGCCCGCAGTGAGGTACCCAACGCGCAGCCCCGGCGAGAGCGACTTGGAGAACGAGCCCAGCCGCATGACGATTTCTCTGTCGAGCGACCACATCGATGGTGGTGCCGTTGGCGAGGTGTCGCGGTAGACGTCGTCGTCGATGACGAGCACCTGGTGTGTGCGGGCGACTTCGAGCAGCGCCAACTGCCGATCCTTCGACATGCACCGCCCGGTGGGGTTTGCGAACGTGGGCACCAGGTAGAGAAATGTGCGCCCGCCACGAGCCCCTGCTGCGGCCGCGACCTCGGCAACGGCCTCCGGGTCTGGGCCGTGCTCGTCGCTGGTGACGCCGACGATGCGCAGACCGTGATCGGCGAACATCCGCAGGGCCAGAAAGTACGTTGGCTGCTCGACGATCACGACGTCGCCGGGAGTGGCGAGCATCGTCAGCAACAGGTCGAGGCCGCCGGAACTGCCGGCCGTGACGATGACCTCGTCCGCTTCGACGGCTACGTCAGTAGCAGTGAGATGCGCCGCGATCGCATCGCGTGTGTAGCCCGCACCGTGAGCGGCCCCGTAGGTGAGCGTCTGCCAACCGTGCGAGACGAGCACCGATGCAGTGGCATCGCCGATTGCCTCCAGCGCGAACGTCGACGGGTCCGGGTGGCCCCAGGTGAGGTCGATGACGCCCGCAGCATGCGTGTACTGGATGTCGGCCAGCTCAGTGCGAGCGGCCTCCGCGGCCAGCAGTTCATCCGCCGTCATCGAGCGTTCACCACGCAGCACCAGTGAGCGAAGTCGTACATCATCGGGTGCCTTTCCCTGCGGTGCAGTTCCATCGTGCCCGCGGCCGAATGTAGCCCAAGTGACGCGTTGTCAAGCGAGGCACCTGCGCTGACAGCAAGAATGCGCGTCACTTCGCAGCGAGCGCCCAGGGCTCGGTCACGCCTCGGTCACCCGACCGCAGCTAGCCATTCCAAAGCGGCGGTGGCGTGGCGCAGGACCGAGAGATGGCCGTCGCCGGGGGAGAGGCGGAGTTGCATGGCGGGGCAGTGGCGGGCGAGCCATTCGCTGTGTGTTGACGGCACGACGCGATCGGCGCCGCCGTGGACCAGCAGCGTTGGCACGGTGATGGTGGTTGGGTCGAAGCCCCACGGCGCGACGTAGGCCAGGTCGTCATCGATCAAGCCGCCAGTGCCCTGCGCGAGGGCCGGCCCGACGACGTCGTTCAGCCAGCTCCACTCGCCGCGCAGCGAAGCCATGTCGTCGTCCGTGAACTCGGGGTCGTAGTCCGCGCCCGACGCTTCGTAGCGCTCCTTCTCCGCGCGACCCGCGGCCGACGCGCGTAACGACGCGACCCCGGACACGGCCATGCCTGCGAAGTAGTCGAGCCCCGCCGAGCCGTACGGCGCAAGGCTCGCCAGCCCGACCGCAGCGACCACACGCTTCGGGAGCAGCGCCGCGCAAGCAAGCGCGTGCGGCCCGCCCCCGGAGTGGCCCATGACTGCAAACCGGTCGATGTCGAGGTGATTGGCAACGCGCGCGACCCATGCCGCGGCCGACCCGATGTTGCGGCCCGGCTGCGAAGTCGAGCCGCCGTAACCGGGCCGATCCAACGACACCCAGCGAATGCCCAGACGGGCCGACGCCTCGAACAGTGGCGTCGGCGGCGCACCAATGTTGGGTGTGCCGTGATGCCAGAACACCGTGAGCGCAGCCCCGTCAGCGGGCAACCCCGTGTCGTACACATGCAGCGTCCGCGCGTCGTCAAGTGCAAGATCAAACTCCTCGGTCATCACTCGATGATGCCACGCCCCCGCCCGACCCACGGTGCAAGCCGGTCAGTTGCGGATGCGGCCGGTTTCGTATGCCCAGATGACGATCTCTACGCGGTTTCTGGCGCCCAGCTTGCTCATCAGGCTGGCGATATGGGTCTTGGCGGTACTGAGGCTGATGTGCAGTTCGCTGGCAATCTCGGCGTTGGTGCGGCCGCGCGCCACGGTGATCAGTACCTCTTCCTCGCGATCGGTCAACGGCTCGATCGGCTGCACTGCAGTCGAATGATCGGTCGCGTTGGCGAGGGTGGACAGCAGACGTCCGGTGACGCTGGGCGCGATCAGCGCATCGCCTTGCGCGGCGGCGTGGATGGCCTGCACCAACAACACCGGCCCGGCGTCCTTCAGCAGAAACCCTCGGGCTCCAGCCTTCAGCGCGCCGATCACATATTCGTCCAGATCGAAGGTGGTGATGATCACGACCGCCATCGGGTTGGCGACTTGCGGCCCGGCCAAGAGGCGGGTTGCCTCCACGCCGTCCATCTCCGGCATGCGGATGTCGAACAGGCACACGTCGGGGCGCAGCTGGCGGGCAAGCTCGACGGCCTCGCGCCCGTTGGCGGCTTCGCCAACAACTTCGATGCCCTCCTGTGCGTTGAGGATCATGGTCAACCCGGTGCGTACCAGATGTTGGTCGTCGGCGACCAGGACGCGAATGGTCACGCGGGCACCTCGTCGCGAGGCAACACGGCGCTGATGGTCCAGCCGCGACCCTTGTTGGGGCCAGCGTGCAAGGTGCCGCCCAGCAGCTTGGCGCGCTCGGACATGCCGACCAGTCCGTAGCCTCCCGTGGCAGCCGCTGATGGGTTCGGGTCCCCATCGTCGTGCACCGTGAGCCGGATGGCGTCGTCGTCACCGGCGACCAACACGTCGATGCGCGTAGCGTGGCGCGCGTGGCGAACGGCGTTGGTGATCGACTCTTGTGCCAGCCGATAGACGGCCGCCTCTACCGATGGTCGCAAGTCGTCGAGGCCGCCGGAGAGCTGCACCTCGATGTGTGGTGAACCGCCAGTGGCCCGCGCCAACTTGGTGATGTCGGCGACGCCGCGCTGCGGCGCGAGAGCGGCGCCCTCTCCGTCGCGCAACGCCCCGACCATGATTCGCATCTCAGTGAGTGTTCGTGAGGCCTCGGCCTCGATGACCTCCAGCACTCTCACCGCCGCCTGCGGGTCGTTGGGTGCCACCGCGCGCCCCGCCTGCGCCTGAATGATGATGGCCGACACGTGATGGGCGACCGTGTCGTGCAGCTCGCGCGCCAGCTGCTCGCGCTCGTGCAGCTTGATCTGGTCGGTCTCGCGAATGCGGTACGAAATTCGGTAGCGAACGGCGAGACCAACGGCGGCGGGGAACAGCAGGAACACCGACGCGGCAAAGACTTCGACGACGCTGTTGACCGCGCCGGAACCGTTGGGCACATGCGCCAGCATCATCACCGCCAGCCCGATGGTGCACTCGCGGCCCGAGCCCCAGCGGAACAACGAGTAGGGGAGTATCAGCAGCCAGGCGGTGGTGTACAGCATCGCCGAGTGCTGCGCCCCGAACAGCGTGACCGCCTCGCTGGCACCGTGGCATGCGAACACGACCAGAACAACGGTGAGTGGGTGCGTTCGCCGCCACAGCGACGCGAAGATCGACGGCACACCGAAGATGA
Organism: Ilumatobacteraceae bacterium; assembly: GCA_043786575.1. GTDB lineage: Bacteria > Actinomycetota > Acidimicrobiia > Acidimicrobiales > Ilumatobacteraceae > UBA668. Next base: position 4,977 of record JAYVVY010000001.1, on the reverse strand, counting down.
AGGCGACCACCGGCCAGCCAAGGTCGTGACGCAAAAACACTTCCAACACGCCCACTGGAACCAGCAGTGCCACCAGCACCCAGTCGGTCCACACGCGGGCCGGTGGCGGCGGCGTGGCGCGCGGTTCGGCCCAGAGCTGTCGGACCGTGTCGCTGATCATTTCGCCATCATACGGATCGGCCCGCGCCCGCGAATCGGCCGAAAGTACGGTCGGCCACTCAGCCGAACGGCCAGCAGACATTCGACCACTCGACCGATGTGGCCAACGATCAATTTCGCCACCATGCAGGTGCAGTGCACGCGGCCCGTCCGGTCGTGTGCTGAGGAGGAATTGCTATGTCACATGCTCTATACCGATTGGGTCGCTTCGCCGCGCGCCGCCCCGTGGTCGTGATCGCAACCTGGGTCATGCTGGCGGTCCTGGTGATCGGGTCGTCCGTCGCGTTCGGTCGCGAGCTGGAGGATTCGTTCGGGGCGCCCGGCCTGGACTCCACTGCCGCGCTTGATCTGCTCACCACCGCGCAGTCCGACGCTGCAGGCCCCACCGCGCAAGTGGTGCTGACGCCGATCGACGCCTCCGCGACATTCGCGGGCTCGCCGGCCGCACAGATGGCGCTGGCCGACACAGCCGCGGCAGTGGTCGAATTGCCGAACGTGTTGGGTGCGAGCGAGCCGCAGATTTCGCCTGATGGCAGGGTGGCGTTGATCCGCGTGCAGTACGAGTTGATCGACAAGCTGAGCGTCGACGACCTGAACAATCTCAAGGACTTCGCCGCCGACGCCAGCGTTGGCTCGCCGCTACAGATCGAGCTCAACGGTGACCTGTTCTTCTCGTTTGAGCAGCCGGAGAACAACGCCAGCGAACTGATCGGGCTGGCCGCCGCGGTCGTCATCCTGCTGCTGGCATTCGGCTCGCTGATCGCAATGGGGCTGCCCATCGGTCTTGCAGTGTTCGGCCTCGCGCTGGGCATCAGCTCGATGTCGCTGATCACCTATCTCATCGAGATTCCCAGCTGGGCACCGCAGCTGGCCAGCATGGTTGGCCTCGGTGTGGGCATCGACTACGCGCTCTTCATCGTCACCCGCTACCGCGAGTTTCTCGCTCGCGGCATGACCGTGGAGGAAGCCGTTGGGCGTGCCACCGCCACTGCCGGTCAAGCGGTCATCTTCGCTGGTGGCACCGTCGTCATCGCAATCCTCGGCCTCGCCGTCGCGGGTGTTCCGTTCCTCACTTCCGCCGGCATCGCCATCTCGGTCATCGTGCTGCTGATGGTGGTTGCGTCGATCACTCTGCTGCCCGCTTTTCTCGGTCTCGCCGGCCACCGCATCAACCGCTTCGCCATTCACCGTCGCACCGGCAGCCGTACCGCGGGCGCTGGCTGGGAGCGTTGGATTCGCCACGTCTCACGGCACGCCTGGGCCTACGCGATCGGCGTCACCACGCTGCTGCTGGCCGTGGCCGCGCCCGTGCTGTCGCTGCGTCTCGGCTTCCCTGATGAAGGCTCGCTGCCTGACAGTCGTACGCAGCGCCGCGCCTACGACCTGTTGGCTGATGGCTTCGGGCCTGGCGTCAACGGACCTCTTGTTGTCGCTGTCGATATCTCGCAGGATGCCACTGTTGTGGAGCCACTTCGTGTGGCGATCATGGCCGACAGTGGCATCGCCTCCGTCATGCCGGCGCAAGTGAACGGGGCGGCAGGTGTCGCGACGCTGTTGGCAATTCCCACTTCGTCGCCGCAGGACGAAGCCACGATGGCTACCATCGAACGCCTCCGCACCGACGTGTTCCCAGCGGTGCTAGACGGCACCGAGGCCGCCGCGCACGTGGGCGGACAGACTGCGTCGTTCGGCGACATCGGGACCCGTGTGAACGACCGCCTGCCGCTGGTCATCGCCGCAGTCATCCTGCTCTCATTCCTGTTGCTCACCCTCGTGTTCCGCTCGGTGGTGGTGCCGTTGAAAGCAGCACTGATGAACCTGCTGAGCATCGGCGCCGCGTACGGCGTACTGGTGATGGTGTTTCAGTGGGGTTGGGGCAAGGACCTGATCGGCCTGGAGTCGACCGTCCCTGTGCTGGCCTTCATCCCCATGTTCATGTTCGCGATCCTGTTCGGTCTCTCGATGGACTACGAGGTGTTCCTGCTGTCACGGGTGCGCGAGGAGTACCTGCGCACCGGCGACAACGACGCCGCGGTCGTCCACGGCATCGCCAGCACCGCCCGCGTGATCACCTCGGCCGCGCTGATCATGATCTCGGTGTTCACCGGCTTTGTGCTCAGCGACGACCCCGTGACCAAGATGATGGGTCTCGGGCTGGCTACCGCGATCCTCGTCGACGCGACCATCATCCGCATGGTCTTGGTGCCTGCGACGATGAAGCTGATGGGCAATGCCAACTGGTGGCTGCCCGCATGGTTGGACAGGCTGCTGCCCACCATCGACATCGAGGGCGAGTCCGGCCTGCCCGAGCCCGAACTCGACACCGACGTGACGAACACCACCGCCCGCGATCACGAGCTGGTGTCGGCATGAGCGGAGTCATCGTGCCGTCCGCCGTCTACCCAGTCCGGCTCGACATCGACTACCCGGATCGCCCGCTGAACCGAGTGACGTCGGCATTCCGAGTGATCCTTGCGCTGCCGATGCTGGTGCTGCTCAGTCTGCTCACCTGGGGACAATCTTCGGGCTTGCTCACGTTGCCCGTTGGGCTGATGTTGGTGTTCCGGCGCAAGTACCCGCGCTGGTGGTTCGACTGGCATGTGCAGTTGCAGCGATTCGAAACTCGGGTCTGTGCCTACGCGCTGCTGCTCGACGACCAGTATCCGTCAACCGATGAGGAGCAGAGCGTCCACCTCGAGATCGACTACCCAGACGCCGCGCGCGACCTCAATCGCTGGCTGCCACTGGTGAAGTGGTTCCTCGCCATCCCGCACTTCGTTATCCTGATCGTGCTGTTCGTCGGTGTGCTCGGTGCATCGATTGCCGCCTGGTTCGCGATCTTGTTCACCGGCCGCTACCCGCGTTCGTTGTTCAACTACGTCGTGGGCGTGATGCGCTGGGAAAGCCGTGTCACCGGCTACGCCTTCACCCTCGTCACTGATCAGTACCCCCCATTCACCCTCAAGCCCTGAACGGGCACCGGGCCACTTCGTGAGACCCTCGGCGTACGGTGGCGGGCATGAGCACTGAGGCGACCCAGCCCGCGAGACAGACGGCAACCGAACATCTGTCGTTGGTTCTTGAACGCCTTGCGGGCGCGGGCGCCGTGCCGCGGGCCGACCAGGTGGAGGCAGTGCACGCCATCATCCAGCCGGCCGCGCGGGTGCTGGTGGTGCAGGCCACTGGCTGGGGTAAGTCGGCGGTCTACTGGGCGGCCACCTCGGCGCTGCGGGCCACCGGTGCCGGGCCCACGCTGGTGGTCTCGCCGCTGCTTGCGCTCATGCGCGACCAGGTCACCGCCGCCACCCGGTCCGGGCTGCGCGCCGCCACCGTCAACAGCACCAACCTCGACGAATGGGACCCCATCTTCGAGGCGCTCGACAACGACTGCCTCGATGTCCTCCTGGTCTCGCCGGAACGATTGGGCAACCCGCGCTTCGCCGCCCGGCTCGACGAGCTGATGGCGCGCGTCGGGCTGGTGGTGATCGACGAAGCCCACTGCATCAGCGACTGGGGCTTCGACTTTCGGCCCGACTACCAGCGCCTCGCTCGCGCATTGCTCTCCACGCCCACCGCGTCCGTGTTGGCCACCACGGCCACGGCGAACCAGCGGGTCACTGCCGACGTGGAGGCGCAGTTGGGTGTCGGCACGGTCACCTTCCGCGGCACGCTGGCGCGCACCTCGCTGCAGCTCTCCGTGGTCTCGGGCCTCTCACCGTTGGAGCGCTACGCCTGGGTTGCCGACGCGCTGGACGCACTGCCCGGCTCGGGCATTGTGTACGTGCTCACCGTTGCCGAGGCGGACCGGCTGGCCGGGTTCCTGCAGACGTGCGGCCACAACGTGGTTGCGTACACCGGCCAAATGGAAGCCGAAGCGCGAGTTCATGTGGAGGAGCAACTGCGGGCAAACCTGGTCAAGGCAGTCGTTGCCACCTCCGCGCTGGGCATGGGCTACGACAAGCCGGACCTTGGGTTCTGCCTGCACGTCGGCTCGCCCGCCACACCCGTTGCCTATTACCAACAGATCGGTCGCGCTGGTCGTGCAGTGGCCACCGCCGACGCTGTACTGCTGTCGGCCCAAGCCGACGAACGAATCTGGGAGTACTTCGCGACCGCGTCGATTCCGAACCCCGACGACGTCGCGTCCACATTGAAGGCGCTGGCCAACGGCTCCCGATCAGTCGTCGAGCTGGACTCGCTGACCGGCGTGCGGCGGGGTCGCCTGGAGACGTTGCTGAAAATCCTCGCCATCGACGGGGTCGTCAGCAAGGACGGCTCGAAGTGGGCTGCCACCGGCACGCCGTACACGCACGACACAGTCAAGTGGACGGCCCTCGCCCAGACCCGACGGGCGGAGGCCGACTTGATGCGCCGCTACGCCCACGGTGAGGGCTGCCTGATGGCGTACCTGCAGCAGGCACTCGACGACCCATCGCCGGCCCCGTGCGGACGCTGCTCGGTATGCACCGGTGTGCTGCCGTCGCCCGGTCTGCACGCCACCTCCGAACGATTGGCCGCAGCCCGCGCCTACATGCACGGCATCGACATCGTGATCGAGCCACGCAAGATGTGGCCGTCGGGTGGTACGCGCCGAGGCAAGATCAACGGTGTCAGCGAGGGGCGTGCCGTTGCGTTCGCCGATGACCCAGGCTGGAGCGAGGAGCTGTTGGCGCTGCAACGCACCGGCTACGGCAACATCTCGCCCGAGCTTCTCGCCGGCGCGGTGGAGGCTCTGCGCCGCTGGTCGAAGGTGTGGTCGCAACGCCCCGTCGCAGTGGTCGCGGCGCCGGCCTACTCGGTCGAGATGAAGGCCAACAT